>CANFIE010000176.1 GCA_947446625.1 Acetobacteraceae bacterium
GTGCCTCACGCGTGCACAGCGCCAGCAGCAGCCGGGCCTTCTCGCCGCCCGAGCAGGCGGACATCCGGTTGGTGGCGCGGTCCTCATCCAGGCCAAAACGGGCCAATTGCGCCCGGCACTGGGTGACGGTGGCCTTCGGCATCGCCTCCTGCATGTGGGAAAGCGGGGTGCCGTCCATGTCCAGTTCGTCGGTCTGGTGCTGGGCGAAGTAGCCGATCTTCAGCTTGGGCGAACGGAACTGGCTGCCGCTCATCAACTCCAGCCGGCCAGCGAACAGTTTTGCCAGGGTGGACTTGCCGTTGCCGTTGGCGCCGAGCAGGGCGATGCGGTCATCCTGGTCCAGCCGCAAATCCAGCCCGCCCAGCACCACGCGCTTGTCGTACCCAATGCTGCCGCCCGAGATGGTGAGCACCGGCGGGGCCAGGGTGGCGGGTTCGGGGAAGGCGAAGCGGGTGACGCTGTCCTCGATCACGTTCTCGATCGCCGGCATGCGCTCCAGCGCCTTGATGCGGCTTTGCGCCTGGCGGGCCTTGCTGGCCTTGGCCTTGAAGCGGTCCACGAAGGACTGCATGTGCGCCCGGTCAGCAGCGATCTTCTCATTCGCCGCCACCTGCTGCGCCTGGCGTTCCTGCCGCACCCGCACGAAATTGTCGAAGGCGCCGGGGTAGAGCGTCAGCTTGCCGCGATCCAGATGCGCAATGGCATCGACGCAGCGTTCCAGCAGGCCGCGGTCATGGCTCACCACAATGGCGGCGCCGGAAAAGCGTTGCAGCCAGCCTTCCAGCCACATGGTGGCTTCCAGGTCCAGGTGGTTGGTCGGTTCGTCCAGCAGCAGCAGGTCCGGCTCCAGGAACAGCACGCGGGCCAGCGCCACGCGCATGCGCCAGCCGCCGGAAAACTCGGTGCTCGGGCGCGCCTGGGCGGCAGCGTCGAACCCCAGCCCGGCCAGCACGGTGGCGGCGCGGGCGGGGGCGCTGTCGGCGGAAATCGCGATCAGGCGTTCATGGATCTCGGCCACCCGATGCGCGTCGGGGTGGGCCTCCATCTCGGCCAGCAGCCCGGCGCGCTCGGTATCGGCGGCCAGCACCGTCTCCAACAGGCTTTCCGGCCCGGCCGGGGCTTCCTGCGCCACATGGCCCATGCGGGCGCGGGCGGCCAGGCGAATCTCGCCGCCATCGGGCTGCAAATCCCCGGTGATGGCGCGCAGCAGGGTGGATTTGCCGGCGCCGTTGCGGCCCACCAGCCCCACCTTGCGGCCGGGGTCCACCATCAGGTCGGCATTCTCCAGCAGAAGGCGGCCGGCGATGCGGATGGTCAGGTCACGAATGGCGAGAACGGTCATGCCCGGGCTTTTAGAGCCTGATGACGCGCTGCGGTATGGCCGAAAGGCCCGATTCGGCCGGTTGGGCAAAAAACCTGCGGCGGGGCCGCGGCAGCGGGCCTAGGCTGGGGCAAAACGAACCCAGGGGAAACCAATGCGCCGCCTGCTGCTGGCCCTGAGCCTGCTGTTACCCAACCTGCCAGCCCAGGCCCAGGACGCGGCCTGGCCCGACCGCCCGGTGCGGCTGATTGTGCCCAGCGGCCCCGGCGGCGCCTTTGATATCATTGGCCGGGTGATTGCCGACGGCCTGAACGGCCCGCTGGCCAACCGCGTGGTGGTGGAAAACCGCGCCGGGGCCGGCGGTATCATTGCCGCCGAGGCCGCCGCCCGCGCCCCGGCCGATGGCAGCAGCTTCCTGCTCGGCATCCTGTCCACCCAGGTGGTGATCCCGGCCACCCAGGCGGTGGGATACGACCCCGTGGCCGGCTTTGCCCCGGTGGGGCTGACCACCATGGCCCCCATGGTGCTGGCGGTGAACCCAGGCCTGCCGGCCAGTACGGTGGCGGAACTGGTGGCGCTGACAAAGGCGCGGCCAGGGCAGATCAACGCTTCCTATTCCGGCCGGGCCTCGCTGCCGCATTTGCTGCTGGCCCTGTTCATGCGGCAAACTGGGGCGCAGCCCTACCCGGTGCCGTTCAGCCTCTCGGCCCAGGGGCTGCAGGCGCTGATGGGCGGCCAGGTGGGCATGGCGTTCGAAACCGCCTCGATCATCCGTACCCAGGCGGCGGCCGGCACGGTGCGCGCCCTGGCGGTAACCAGCGCAACCCGCCACCCGGCCCTGCCCGGTGTGCCGACCATGGCCGAGGCCGGGGTGCCCGGCTTCGTGGCCGGCAGCTGGACCGGCATCTTCGCCCCCGCCGGCACGCCGCCGGCCATCATCGCCCGGCTGAACGGGCTGCTGAACACCCTGGCGACGGATATGGGCTACCAGACCCGCCTGGCCAATATTGGTGTGCAGCCCCAAACCGGTACGCCACAGGCGCTTGGCGCCTGGGTGATCAGCGAAAGGGAGCGCTGGAGCACCCTGGCGCGGGGGCTGGCCAGCGCCGATTGAGCCGGCAGGGCTTGCGCCGCGCCGCTTCCCCGCCTATCGGGCGCCGCATCTGTCGCACCGCAGCACGGTGCGGCAACCCCCGCCAGAAGCAAGGAACCGCACCATGGCCACCGAACGTACCCTGTCGATCATCAAGCCCGATGCCACCCGCCGCAACCTGACCGGCAAGATCAACGCGAAGTTCGAGGATGCCGGCCTGCGCATCGTCGCGCAGAAGCGCATGCAGCTGTCGCAGGCCCAGGCCGGCGCCTTCTACGCCGAGCACAAGGCCCGCCCGTTCTACGGCGACCTGGTGAGCTTCATGACCAGCGGTCCGGTGGTGGTGCAGGTTCTGGAAGGCGAGAACGCCATTGCCAAGAACCGCGAGATCATGGGCGCGACCAACCCGGCCAATGCCGCCGCCGGCACCATCCGCAAGGAATTCGCCGAAAGCATTGAAGCCAACAGCGTGCACGGTTCCGACGGCGTTGAGGCCGCGGCCCGTGAGGTCTCGTTCTTCTTCGCCGGCACTGAGATTGTTGGCTGAACCCAGCCAGCGATCTCCGGGCTGAGGGCGCGGCGGGGGCAACCCCGCCGCAACCAATTTCAGACCACGAAAATGGCCATCAGCACCAGGGTGAGGACCGTGAGGCCAATGCCCCAGGTGGCAAAGGTGGTGAAGCCGGCCCAGCCAGCCTGACGCTCGGCCAGGATGTCGCTCGACTTCACTTCAACGAATTCGTAGCTGCTCTGTTGTTCGGCCAAGGCACAATCCCCCGTCTGAAGCCATTCCGCTGAACAGGGGTGTAGAAAGCGCCGGGCGTTACGGCAAGGGGTTGGCCAAGGCCATTGCCGGGCCAGCCGCATCGGCTATCTCCGCCCGGCCCTGTTCCAGCCTTACCCGGCCAGCCGCAAGCCAGGCCAGGGCCGCCGGATAAAGCCGGTGTTCCTGGGCCAAAACCCGCGCCGCCAGGGTTTCGGGCGTGTCTCCGGCCAGCACCGGCACCGCCGCCTGGGCCAGAATGGGGCCTTCGTCCACGCCGGGGCTGACCAGATGCACGGTGCAGCCATGCAGCCGCACCCCGGCCTCCAGGGCGCGCTCATGCGTATCCAGCCCCGGAAAGCTGGGCAGCAGGCTGGGGTGGATATTCAGCATCCGGCCCTGCCAATGGGTCACGAAGCCTTCGGTCAGCACCCGCATGAAGCCGGCCAGGGCGATCAATTCGACGCCATGGCGGGCCAATTCGGCCTGCATCGCCGCCTCAAACCCGGCGCGGTCGGCCTTGAAGCCGCGGCTTTCCACCACGGCGGTGGCAATGCCGGCGGCCTGGGCCACGGCCAGCCCCCCGGCATTGGCCTTGTTGGCCAGCACCAGCACAATCTCGGCGGGGTAGTCCGGGCGGGCGGCAGCCTCCAGCAGGGCGGCCATGTTGCTGCCCCGGCCCGAGATCAGTACCCCGACCCGCTTGCGGCCGCCCGGCGCGGTGGCGGGCATCAGCGCGGCCAGGTGGCCGGCAGGTTGTCCACGCGCACGCCGCTGCCGGCGGCCAGATGGCCCATGCGGAACACCTGCTCTCCGGCGGCGGCCAATTGGGCCATGGCGGCCTCGGCATGCGCCGCCGCCACCACCAGCACCATGCCGATGCCGCAGTTGAATACCCGCAGCATCTCGTCGGGCTGCACATTGCCGGCCTTGGCCAGCCAGGCGAAAACCGGCGGCACCGGCCAGGCGCCGGCATCCACCACGGCCTCAACGCCTTCGGGCAGCACGCGGGGCAGGTTGCCGGGCAGGCCACCACCAGTGATGTGCGCCGCCGCCTTCAGCATGCCGGCCTTGTGCAGCGCCAGCATGGGCTGCACGTAGATGCGGGTGGGGGTCAGCAGCGCTTCGCCCAGGGTTTGCCCCGGGGCGTAGGGGCAGGGCGCGTCCAGCGCCACGCCGGCAGCGGCGGCAATGCGCCGCACCAGGGAGAACCCGTTGGAGTGCACGCCCGACGACGCCAGGCCGAGCAGCACATCGCCAGGGCCAACATCGGCATGGGGCAGCAGGTTGCCACGCTCGGCCGCGCCCACCGAGAAGCCGGCCAGGTCGTAATCCTCGGCGGCGTACATGCCGGGCATTTCGGCAGTCTCGCCGCCCACCAGGGCGCAGCCGGTGATGCGGCAGCCCTCGGCAATGCCGGAGATGACCGCCTTGGCATGCTCAACCCGCAGCTTGCCGCTGGCGAAATAGTCGAGGAAGAACAAGGGCTCGGCGCCCTGCACCACCAGGTCATTAACGCACATGGCCACCAGGTCGATGCCCACGGTGTCATGCTTGCCGGTGTCGATGGCCAGCTTCAGCTTGGTGCCCACACCGTCGGTGGAACTGACCAGGACGGGGTCCTGGAAGCCGGCGGCGCGCAGGTCGAACAGGGCGCCGAAGCCGCCCAGCCCACCCATGACGCCGCTGCGCGAGGTGGCCTTGGCCATGGGCTTGATCGCTTCGACCAGGGCATCGCCGGCGTCGATATCCACCCCGGCGTCACGATAGGTCAGCGAATTCGTGGTGGAACTGGTCAGGGTGGCCTCCGATCGGCTAAGGCTGGGTGCTGTTGGCGGGGGAGAGTTGCCGATGCACCGGTACTGTCGGGCGAGGACGCGATGCAGCGTCTCAAACCATAGGCGGGGGCTGACCGCAACCGGGCTGCTGCTTGCCGGGCTGCTTCTTCCGCTTTCGGCGGGCGCCCAACTGCTGATGCCGCCCCCCGGCGCGGTGCCGATGGCCCCGGCCGCGGGCGACCAGGGCATGGCGTTCAGCCAGTCCAACATTCCCGCCGAGGCAACCGCCGCCGATGCCGTGCAGGCCAAGGAACGTGCCCTTGCCGCCGGCCGCCGCGCCGCCTGGCAGGCGCTGGGCACCAGTGCCGGCTTCACCGCGCCCAGCCTGAGCGACGCGCAGATTGACGACCTGGTGACCTCCATCATCGTGGAGCAGGAGCGGGTGACCCCCACCCGCTATACCGGCCGGATTACGGTGAATTTCGCGCCCGATCGGGTGCGCGCCGTGCTGGCCGGCCGAATCCAGGCCGGAGGCAATGCCGCCGCGCCGCTGGCTGGTGGCTCGGTGCCGGCCACGCCGGCCTCGAATTTCGTCGAGGCCACGGCCAGTTTCCGATCCCTGGGGGAATGGCTGGAATTGCGCCGCCGGCTGCTCTCCGCCGCGCCGGTGGCCTCGGTTGAAGTGCAGTCCCTGGCGGTTGATGCGGCGCGGGTGAAGTTGGGGCTACGCGCCAACCCGGCCGAGGCCGCCGCCATTCTGGCCGCGGCGGGCGTGGCGCTGCAGCCCGGCAGCGGCATGGTGCCGGGCGATGCGTGGCGGCTTGGCCTTGGCCGAGGCGGGTAGGGCGAACCTGCCCGGGCCAGCCCCCGAGGCACCGCGCGGCGACCTGTTCGTCACCTTGCCCAACCTGATTACCGTGGCGCGGCTATGCGCCGTGCCGGCCACTGTGTGGCTGATTCTGCATGGCCGGCTGGACTGGGGCTTCGGCCTGTTTGTCGCCGCCGGCATCTCGGATGCCGTGGATGGCTGGCTGGCCAGGATTCGCCATGCCCGCAGCGTGCTGGGCGCGGTGCTGGACCCGCTGGCGGACAAGACGCTGCTGGTATCGGTTTATGTCACCCTGGCGGCGGTTGGGGTTCTGCCTGACTGGCTGGCCATTTTGGTGGTATTCCGCGACATGATCATCATCGGTGGCTTCCTGATGCTCTGGGTGGTTGGACAGGAACCGGTCGTGCGGCCCATCTTCATCTCCAAGCTCAACACCACGCTGCAAATTGGGCTGGCGGCACTGGCCTTGGGGCTCGCCTGCTTCGGGCATTCGGCGCCACTGCTGCTGGACTGCGCCATTGTGGCCACGGCCGCCAGCACCTTGGCCAGCGGCGGCGCCTATGTTTGGGGTGCACTGACCCGGGGGGCGGCATGAAACCACCCGCCAACAACCGGGCCGAGCCGGCGCATCCGCCGGGCCGCGGCAGGGTGGAGCCGCCGCTGCGCCGGTTGGCCACCCCATGGCAACGGCTGGCGCTGGCGCTGGGGCTGATTGTCTCCCTGCTACTCGCGCTGTGGCTGTTCTCGCCCATTCTCACGCCCTTCGTGCTGGCCGCCGCCATCGCCTATTTCCTCGACCCGCCGGCCAGCTACATGGCCCGGCTTGGGGTGCCGCGCGGGCTGGCCGCCCTGCTGCTGGTGCTGGCGCTGGCGGCGCTTTCGCTGCTGGCGCTGCTGCTGCTGTATCCGCTGCTGATCAGCCAGGTGACAGTGCTGCTGCAACGCCTGCCGGCCTATGTGCTGGGCGTAGGCCGGGCCATGCGCGAAGCCCTGACCATGCTTTCGGACCGGCTGGGGCCGGAAGTGGTGGATAGCCGGCTGCAAGATTTGGCGGTGGGCCAGGCCGGGGCCATCATCAGTTTCTTCGGTTCGGCACTGGCGCGGCTGGTGGGCGGCGGGGTGGCGTTGTTCAACGTGTTCACTTTCGTGGCCGTGACCCCGGTAGTGGCCTTCTACCTGCTGCGCGACTGGCCGCATTTGATGCTGCGGATCAGCGCCTGGCTGCCGCGCCGCTCGGCCGGGGTGCTGCGGCAATTGGCGCGGGACATGGACCGGGTGGTTTCGGCCTGGTTGCGCGGGCAATTGCTGTGCTGCCTGCTGCTGGCAGCGATTTATGCTGGCGGGCTGAGTTTGGTGGGGCTGGAATTGGGGCTGGCGGTGGGGCTGATGGCGGGGTTCCTGTCCTTCATCCCCTATGTCGGCTCGCTGACCGGCATGCTGGCCGGGCTGCTGCTGGCGCTGGCGCAGTTTGGCACCTGGAATGGCGTGGGCCAGGTGCTGGGCATTTTCCTGCTGGGGCAGATTGTCGAAGGCTACCTGATCTACCCCAACCTGCTGGGCAACCGGGTGGAGTTGCATGCGGTGTGGGTGATTTTCGCGCTGTTTGCCGGCGGCATTGCCTTTGGCTTCCTGGGGGTGCTGCTGGCGGTGCCCATGGCGGCGGCGGTGGGGGTGGTGGCGCGCTATTGGCTGCGCCGCTACCTGGAAAGTCCGCTTTACCTGGACCCACCGCGTTCGGGCTCATGAGGCAACTGGCCCTGCCCTTCGCGCCGCACCGCTCGCTGGCGGCGGCGGATTTGCTGCGCGACAGTTCCAACGCCGCCGCCCTGGCCTGGCTGGCGGCGCCGGCGGGCTGGCCGCTAGGCCGGCTGGCACTGTTTGGCCCGGAAGGCGTGGGCAAGACGCATATGCTGCATGTTACTGCAGCCGCGCAGGGCTGGATGGTGCTCTCGGGCGCCGAACTGCGCGGCCTGCCACCGCAGCCCAGCACGGGCCTGGCGCTGGATGATGCCGACATGGTGCCCGACCAGTTGGCCTTCCTGCATCTGGTGAACCTTTGCGCCGAGGCGCGGCTGCCA
>CANFIE010000177.1 GCA_947446625.1 Acetobacteraceae bacterium
CACGACGTTGGGCAAAGGGCGCCGGAGCTTCGTGGTGCCCGGCACGCGGTTTCGCCTGGTCTATCGCCACGGGGAAACTGGTATTCTTATCCTGCGCGTGCATCACGGAGCCCGACAATGGCCGCCCGCCGCCTGATCCTCTCAGCTTTGGTGGCCTTGGCCGGCCCCGCCGTGGCGCAACCGCGCGACACGCTGACCATCGGCATCACCCAGTACCCCGCCACCTGGCACCCCAATATCGAGCCAATGGCGGCCAAGGGCTATGTCGAGGGGTTCACCCTGCGGCCGCTGACGGCCTACGACGCCGATTGGCGCCTGACCTGCCTGCTGTGCGAAACGCTGCCCACGCTGGAAAACGGCCTAGCGCAGCGCGAGACCACGCCGGATGGCAAGCCCGGCCTGCGGCTGACCTATCGGCTGCGCGCCGGCGCCGCCTGGGCCGATGGCCGGCCCGTAACGGCCGAGGACCTGCGCTTTGCCTGGGAGGCCGGGCGCCAGGCGGAAACCGGCTTCGGCCCCGCCGAGTTCTACCGCAGCGCCTATGAGCTGATTGTGGTGGACGCCCGCACCGTGATCCTGCGGCTGGACAAGGTGACCTTCGACTTCGCCAGCATGGGGGATTTCCAGCCCCTGCCGGCGCATTTGGAGCGCGAACGCTGGCGCGCCGACCCGCGCGGCTACCGCACCCGCACCGCCTACGACACTGAAAGCACCAATCCCGGCCTGTGGAACGGCCCCTACCGCGTGGCGGCGCTGACCCCCGGCGCCAGCGTAACGCTGGAGCGCAACCAGCACTGGAATGGCGACGCCCCGGCGTTTCGCCGCATCACCATCCGCACGGTGGAAAACACTGCCGCGCTGGAAGCCCAATTGCTGGCCGGGCAGGTGGATATGGTGGCCGGCGAGCTCGGCCTGCCGCTGGAACAGGCCACCGCGCTGGAACGCCGTGCCGCCAACAGGTTCCGCTTCGCCTATCGCCCGGGGCTGATCTTCGAGCATATCGACATGCGGCTGGACGCGCCGGGACTGAGCGACCGCCGGGTGCGCCAGGCCCTGCTGCATGGCGCCGACCGGGCGCAGATTGTCGCCCGGCTGTTCGAGGGCAAGCAGACCGTGGCGGACACCATGGTGAACCCGCTGGACGGCGTGGCCGACCCCGATGTGCGCCGTTACCCGCACGACCCCGCCCGCGCCAATGCGCTGCTGGAGGAAGCCGGCTTCACCCGCGGGCCGGACGGCATTCGCCGCAACGCCGCCGGGGAGCGCCTGGCCTTCGACCTGATGACCACAGCCGGCAACCGGGGCCGCGAGCAGGTGCAACAGGTGTTGCAGGGCATGTGGCGCCAGGTGGGGGTGGAGGTGCGCATCCGCAACGAGACCCCGCGGGTGTTCTTTGGCGAAACCGTCAGCCATCGGCGCTACACTGGCCTGGCCATGTATGCCTGGATCAGCGCGCCCGAAAGCGTGCCGCGCAGCACCCTGCATTCCGAGGAAATCCCCACGGCGGCGCGCAATTGGTCCGGCCAGAATACCGGCGGCTACCGCAATGCCGAGATGGACGCGCTGATCGAGGCGCTGCCGCAGGAGCTGGACCGCGACAAGCGCCGCGCCCTGTGGCGCCGCCTGCAGGCGATCTACGCCGAGGAGTTGCCGAGCCTGCCGCTGTTCTTCCGGTCCGACGCGCATATCTGGCCGCAATGGCTGGACGGCGTGCGCCCCACGGGCCACCAGGATGCGTCCAGCCATTGGGTCACCGAATGGCGGGTGCGCTGAGGGCAAGGCTGGCTTGACCCCTGGGCGGCCGGGCGCAACCCTGGGCTGCCCCCGGACACGAGCCCGCCGATGAACGCCCTGGCCCTGGCAGCCACCATTCTGCTGCTGTTCCCGATGCTGTATTTCCTGATCGCCTCGCTGGCGTTTTTCCTGCGCTCGCTGGAGCACAGCAGCGCCACCTTCCTGCTGCGCGGCCTGTTCAGCGTGTGCTTCCTGGCGGTGGCGGTCATTGGCGCCATCGGTGCCGCCGCCTTTGCCGGCGCCGAGCGGCCAGGCGTGGCCATTGGCTTCGGCCTGGTGGCGGCGCTGGCCGCCGGGGTACGGGCCTGGTTCCTGCAGCAGATCGACAGCGCGGTGACCGCCCGCGACGCCGGCACCGGCGGCGCGCTACGGCGGCTGCGGCACCTGCATATCGGCGGCATTGCCTACAACGCCATGCAGCTTGTCGCGGTGGTCAGCAGCATACCGGCGCTGTTTCCGGCTGGGGCGTAGAACCGCCCCAGCTTTGCCGGCATCAACTGCCGATGATGCCGCCATCCTTCTTCACAATGGCAATAACGCTGGGGCGCGGCGGCATGGTCGGGGAGAAATCCGGCCAGCGCGTGCTGGGTGTGTCAAAGGTGCCGCCGCGTTCCTCGCCCGGGTGCTGAATGGCCAGGAACAGCGTCTTGTCGTCATGCGTCAGCACCGGGCCGCACACCTCGGCCCCTGCCGGCGCCTGGTAGAACAGCTTTGTGAGAGCCCGGCCCATGCCGGCGGTATCCGCCGCGTACAGGCCATCGGCGATGCCCGCGGCGGTGGGCGCGCCGTCGGTCGCAATCCACATGCGGCCCTTGCTGTCGAAGGCCACGTTGTCGGGGCAGCTCAGCCAGCCATCGGTGCTGGTGGCACGATGGTACTGCGTGCCGGCATCCACCCCCGGCTTGCCGGCGGCCAGGAAGATGCCCCAGCGCCCGGTTTCGGCGGCGTGGTCGTCGCCAGTGGGCGTCAGTTCCAGGATATGGCCGTGCAGGTTGCGGGCGCGCGGGTTGGCGGCGTTCACCGTATCAGCGGTGCGGCTGCTGTTGTTGGTCAGCACCACATACACCTTGCCGTTCACCGGATTCACCTCAATGTCCTCGGGCCGGTCCATCGGGGTGGCGCCCAGCAGGGTGGCGGCGCGGCGCGCCTCGATCACCACATCGCCCTGGCTGTGGAAGTTGTTTTCCGCCGTCAGCGGCCCCTCGCCCAGCACCAGCGGCAGCCAGCGCAAGCTGCCATCGGCGGCAAACACCGCCACGCTCAGCGTGCCCTCGTCCAGCAGGTCCTTGTTCTTCGCCCGGTCGTTGGCATCCCAGGGGCGGGCGGTGACGAAGCGATAGATGAACTCGTTGCGCTCATCATCGCCGCTGTACAGCACCACGCGGCCATCCTTGGCCAGCACATGGTTGCAGCCCTCATGCTTGAAGCGACCCAGCGCGGTGCGCTTCACCGGAGTGCTGGTGGGGTCGTAGGGGTCTATCTCCACCACCCAGCCGAAGCGGTTCGGCTCATTCGGGTGCTTGTCCAGGTTGAAGCGCTCCAGGTGGCGCCACCAGGCATAGGGCGGCGCCTTCACAATGCCGTAGCGCCGGTAGGCGGCGGCCTGGTCGCTGGTTTCGGCCGCGTCTCCGCCGAAGATGAAGTTGAAGTTTTCCTCGCAGGTCAGCACCGTGCCCCAGGGCGTGAATCCACCGGCGCAGTTGTTGAACATGCCGTGCACCAGCGTGCCATTGGGGTCGGCGGCGGTCTTCATGCGGGCATTCCCGGCGGCCGGGCCGCTGATCCGCATTGGCGTTTCACCCGTGATGCGCCGGTTGAGCCGGGCGCCCTTCACATAACTCCAGCGGCCATTCTGCCGGCGCACCTCAACCACGCTGCCGCCATGGGCCATCACCTCAATCTCGGTCTGCTCCCGCGTTATCCGGGCGCGGGCCTGGGCGCCGCTGCCAAGGCCGGGGAACATCAGGTTGGTGTTGGTGTATTCGTGGTTCACCCACATCACCACGCGGTCGGCCTGCAATTGGCCCTGGGCGCTGCCGGGCACAAAGGGCGGCATCACGGCGATGTAGTCGCAATTGTAGCCAAACTGCTTCGCCTGGGTGGCGGCGGTCTGCTTCAGCGGGTCAAAGGCCGGGCTGTCATTGAACAGCGGGTCGCCCCAGCGGATCAGGGTCTGGATCTCATGGCCCTCGGCGACTGTGTCGCGCTGGCTGTAGCGGTGGCGCAATTCGGTGAAGCCCAGGCTGGAAGGCCCGGCATCCGGCGCGTTGCCCACATCATGCGCGCGCGGCGCCGGGGCCTGGGCGGCGGCCATTTCGGGGAGCAACAGGGCAGCGGCCCCGGCAAGGGCACCACGCCGAGACAGCCGCTCGGCAATCATCTCGCCAATCGGGCGCTGCGGCGCGGGGTTGCTCAGGCCGGTATCCTCAACCTCTGGCAGGTCACGCGGCAGCGGCAATTCGGTCATGGCAGAGGTCCCAAACTAAGGCAGGTGTTATGGCAAAGCACGGTCAGGCGGGCATGTGAACCTGCCATGACAGCAGCCGGGCCTGGGCCAAGGGTCACAGGATTGTGAGGCTTATTGCATGCCGGCTTGTGGTGCTGGCGAGGAAACGGCTAAAGCTGCATCACCCTGAAGTTGTTTCCTATTTTTAATCGTTGGGCTTCATCTTTAGGACATAGTGTGAAGTTAGCCTTTGATGCCTGGTGAGGTAACGCCCGCCAGGAATACCTTTTCGCCACCACAGGATATCCCGAGGGGGGACTGCTCAATGACCGAAACACCGAAGGGGCGGCTGGGCCGTCGCTTGCTGATGCTGCGCCTGCCGACGCTGGGTGGCATTGCCGCCGCCGCCACCGTTGTGGCCGCCAGCGCGCCCACCCCGGCCGCCGCGCAGCGTAGCGACAACGACCCGAACGACGCCCCGGGCCGCGGCGTTCGCCGTGGTGGCAACGACAGTGACCCGAATGATGCGCCGGGCCGTGGCATTCGTGGTGGCGGCGGTGGCCGCAACGACAATGACCCGAACGACGCACCGGGCCGTGGCATTCGTGGCGGCGGCGGTGGCCGCAACGACAACGACCCGAACGACGCGCCGGGCCGCGGCATTCGCCGCTAGAGCACTATGCGCCCTGCCGGGCGCATTTTGTGCTCTGTAACCATTTGAAACTAGAGCAAGAAATCCGTTCTGATGGTTCCATCAGAACGGATATTGCTCTAACGCCTGAGCAAGGCCGGGTCCTCGCACCCGGCCTTTTCGGCACAAAAAAGCCGCCAGGGTGGTACCACCCCGGCGGCTTTGTTTTGTCTGCGGCCAAGAAGCCGTGGCGTTACCCGCCCACGGCACCGCCGGCGCTGCGCTCCAGCCCAATCAGCGTGGTGCGCGGCGGCACCCCCGGCTCAAAGGCCGGCCAGCGGGTGGCCGGGCGGGCGAAGGTCGCACCTTCCTCGGCGCCGGGGTGGCGCACAGCGCTGAACAGCACCTCGCCATCAGGCGTCAGTGCCGCACCGCCCATGCCGGCGGCACGCGGCGCACCGTAGATCGGCACCGGCACACCCCGGCCCTGGCCGTCCAAATCCACCGCGAACAGGCCATCGGCCTGCGCGCCCACCACGCCCTCGCGGTCGCAGGCCACCCAGGCGCGGCCCCGGCCATCTATCGCCAGGCTGTCCGGGTTCTCCACCAGCGCGCTGCCGGCGGGCAGGCCGGCGCGGCCATATTGCGCGCCCACCGTCTGCGGATCTCCGGCGGCAAACAGCAGCACCACGGCGGCGGTGTCGGCCGCCACATTGTCACCGGCCGGCGAAATCTCCAGCACATGCCCGGCCGGGCGGCTGCCGCTGCCACGGCAGGCGAGCAGCAACCGGGGCCGGCGCTTGTCCAGCGCCAGACCGCTTGGCGTGTCAAAGCTGCTGGCATTCACCGCGCGGGCGGCGTCCAGCGGGTTCATCACCGCCCCAGCCGGCAGCGGGCGCCAATGCAATGTGTTGCCCTGCATCTGCGCCACGCTCAGCGTGCCTTCGTCCAGCGCATCGCCACCCGCCGCAGGCCCGGCCGAGATGTAGCGAAACAGGTGGCCACCAGCCCGGCGGTCGGTGCTGAACACCACGGCGCGGCCATCCTGGGTCAGGGCGGCGGCCACATCGCCTCGGCCCAGCCGGCCCAGCGCGGTACGCTTCACCGGCACCGACTGCGGATCGAAGGGGTCCATCTCCACCACCCAGCCAAAGCCCACCGGGTTGGCGAAGCGCCCATCCAGCGGCGCCAGCCGGCGGCCCCAGGCGGTAATGCCGCCCTCGGCCAGCAGCAGCGTGCCCCAGGGGGTTTCGCAGCCGCCCTGCACGCCCAGCACGCCCTGCACCGAACTGCCCACCGTAACACTGCCGGGGCCGGAAATGCGGCACAGCGTGCGGCCATGCAGGCGGCGATTCTGGTAGCCGCCATCCACCACGGTCCAGCGACCACGCTTTTCCAGGTTCAGCAGGCTCACGCCCTGCATGGCGGCGGCCACCGCCGGCAGGTCCCGCCCACCCGGAAACGCCATGGTAGCGTCAACATTGGAATGCGCCACGGCCAGCACGGCGCGCGGCACGCCATCGGCGGCGGGGGGCGGCACGGCCAGGCCAATTACCTTGGCGTCCCAGCCGAATTGCCCGGCGGCGGCCTCGGCCTCCGGCGCCTGCGGTGTCCAGCCAGGTGCGTCAAACGCCACGCGGTCGCCCCAGCGCACCAGGGCGTCGCGCCGGTAGCCCTGGGCCACCGTATCATCCTGCTTCACCGGCAAGGCCAGGGCGGCCAAGTCGTGGCGGAAAATCTGCGCCCGGGCCAGCACCGGGGCGGTGGCCAGGGCGGCGGTGGCGGCTAGCAATTGGCGGCGGGAGGTCATGGCGGGAAGCCTCACTCTTTTGCAACAGGCGGGGGAGCATGTACCGAAATCGGCGGCAGCGGGCCATCCCAGCGTTCCACCTGCACCAGGCAGGATTGCGCCGAAGGCCCCTGCCCCAGCAGCGAGGTGCCGACATCGGCGGTCAGTACATTGGGGTTGCCGTGCACGCACAGGCTGCCGGGCTGGCCGGGGCTTTGCGGGTCGAACCAGGCGCCGGTGGCCATGGCGGCCACGCCCTTCATCAACCCCGGCGCAAAGCGCACCCCGGCCAGGCAGGCACCCCGGGCGTTGAACACCCGCACGACCATGCCTTCATCCAGGAAGCGCGCCCGGGCATCCTCGGGGTGCAGCAGCAGCGGCTCGCGGCCGTCGATCTTGTCGGCCGCCGAAAGCCGGCCGGTATCCAACTGGCCATGCAGCCGGGTGGCCGGCTGCACGCTCAACAGGTGCAGCGGGTACACCTTGGCCAAGGGCGCCTTCATCCATTCGCGCGGCTCCAGCCAAACCGGGTGGCCGGGGCAGTCAGCGTAGTTGAAGCTGGCGATGGTCTCGCTGAACAACTCGATCCGGCCGCTTGGCGTATCCAGCGGAAACTCCTCGGGGTCGTCGGCGAAGTCGGCGAACTGGGTGAACTCCTCGCCATTCTGTGGCTCGGGCACCTCCACATGGCCCAGGCGCCAGAAACGGTCGAAGTCCGGTGCCTCGAAGCCGAGCGGCCGGCAGGCCTCGCGCCAGCGCTCATACATGTGGCGCAGCCAGCCATTCTCGGTGCGGCCTTCGGTGAAGCGCTCGCGGTAGCCCAGCGCGTCGGCGATATCGGCCAGCATGTCGACATCGTTCCGCGCCTTGCCCAGCGGCTTGATGGCCTGGTGCATGGCGCCCACGAAGCGGTCCCGCCCGCTGCTGGCAATGTCGTTGCGTTCCAGCGTGGTGGTGGCGGGCAGCACGATATCGGCGTGGCGGGCCAGGCTGGTCCACCATGGCTCCTGCACCACCACCGTCTCGGCCCGGGACCAGCCGCGCAGCAGGCGGTTCAGGTCCTGGTGGTGATGGAACGGGTTGCCGCCGGCCCACCAGATCATGCGGATATCGGGCAGCTCAATCTCGCGTCCATTGTAGTGCAGAATCTCGCCGGGGCGTTCCAGCAGCTCGGTCACCCGGCCCACGGGAATGTA
>CANFIE010000178.1 GCA_947446625.1 Acetobacteraceae bacterium
AATACGATGCGAAAGTCGCGGCTATTGTCCACCGTGTACTCGTGCTCGGTGAAGAACTGGTGATGCGCCAGCGTGTGCCGCTTGTAGATGCCCATGAGCCCCGGAATCGGCCGATGCATCACGTATTTGTGGATCCACCACTCGAACACGTTGGAAAACACGAAGGCGCAGGGAATCACCAACCACTCGAACCAGGCCGGCGCCACCATCTGCCGGGCGCTGTACCAGATCAGCGCCGCCCCCAGCGCGTAGATCAGCGCCACATGCGCCCAGCCGCTGTACAGCCGGCCGATCTTGCCGCGGAAATCCGCACGGAATGCCTTTTGCCGGCGTGATAGTCGCTCGGCCTTGGTGGTCGCGGACATGGACGGTTCCGTTGTTCTTCCGTCCCCTGATATATCAGCCCTCAGCCATCCCGGTCCAGCGTGGCGCGGGTGAAGGCATCAATGTGATCCATCAACCGGTCGGAGGCCGCAGCGGCCGCTTCTTCGTCGCCAGCCACAATAGCACGGGCCAGGGTGGCATGCGCCTCGGCGGTGGAGGCCAACTCCCCGCTGCCCCGGCCATGCAGAAACCAGAACCGGCGGGACAGCCCATGCATCAGCGCCATGGCTGCGGCGGCAAACTCATTGCGCGCGGCGTCCAGCACCAGCAGGTTCAGCGCCTGGTCCAGGCGCAGAAAGGCGGTGTCATCCTGGTCCAGCACCGCCTGCTCCATGCCGGCGGCAATCTCCTCAAACCGCGCGCGTTGGTTGGCGGTGGCGCGGCGGGCGGCGGTCCGCGCCAGCAGGCGCTCCAACTCACGCCGCACTTCCAGCAGGCGCAACTGCTCGCCCACCTCCACCCCGGCCACCACAATGCCCCGCCGGGGCAGAATCCGAACCAGCCGCTCCCGCGCCAGGCGCTGCAAGGCCTCCCGAATGGGGGTGCGGCCTATCCGCAGCCGGCTGGCCAGATGCGCCTCGCTCACTACCTCGCCCGGCGCCAGCGCCAGGGTCACAATCGCCTCCTCCAAGGCGCGATAGGCGCGCTCGGTCAGGGTCTCGGTTTCACGTCGAGGACGGCGGGCAGGCACGGTGTCAGGCATCGCCCGGGCTATGCCTTCCCACGAGGCGTGCGGCAAACAAAATCCATCAGTTGACAGCGTCCCGTATCTCAGCCAGTTTGCTTACAACAAATATATCAGCCGTGCGGTACCGCCGGGTTTAGGGAGTAAACGGAAGGGGCTTTTGCCGCAGGTCGCGGCGAAAGCCCCTTTTTCGTGTCAGGCACCAATGCTGCGCAGTTCGACATCCATCTCCTCGGCACTCAACTCCCAGGCATTGTCTAGCTGCGCCACCACCCCGCGCATGAAGGGTTCCACCAGCGCCAGGGCGCGCTCGGTGTTGCCCAAATGGTCGCACAGCAGCGCCAGGGCCAGTTGCCGCGGGCCATCGCCCTCATAGGTCCACTCAAACCCGGCCGGCGAATAGCGCCGCACGTCAAAGCGCGGGTCCAGCGGGCGGCCGTTCACCGTCACCTGCGCGCCGCCTAGGCCGCGTCCACCCTCATACAGCTTCATGCCAGCCCCTCCTGGTCAAACACCACCACGGAACGGATGGCCTCGCCGCGCTTCAGCGCGGCGAAGCCTTCATTGATATCCTCCAGGCGAATCCGCGCCGTTACCAACCCATCCAGCTTCAGCTTGCCGTCCAGATAGGCCTGGGCCATGGCGGGAAAATCCTGCTGCGGCCGTGCCCCGCCATAGCTGGAGCGTACCAGCCGCTTTTCCTGCATCAGGCTGCCCCAGCGAAACTCCACGGGCTCGTTCACGCCTATCTTGCCCAGCCACACCACCTGGCCGCCGGGGCGCACCGCCTCAACGCTGGTCCGAAATCCCGCCGCCACCCCCGCTGCCTCAATCACCACGTCGGCGCCGCGTCCGGCCGTCAGCCCCCGCGCCACCTCAGCCGGGCTTTCGCCGTTGGGGTCGCACAGCACCGTGGCGCCAAGCTGCCCGGCAATGGCCCGCCGCGCCGGGTTGGGGTCCACCGCCACCACCTGCGCCGCGCCGGCCAGGCTGGCGCCCTGAATGGCGGCCAGCCCCACCGCCCCGGCGCCTATCACCATCACCACCTGGCCCCAGGCCACACCGGCAACATGAGTCGCCCCGCCAAAGCCGGTCATCACCGCGCAGCCCAGCAGGCAGGCGCGGTCCAGCGGCATGGCGGCCGGCACCTTCACCGCCTGCTGGGCCGCCACCACCACGTATTCCGAGAACCCACCCAGATACATCAACTGGTGCAGCGCGCCGCCGTCATCGCAGGTCAGCCGGGTCCGCCCGTCGAAATGCGCCGCCTTCGGTCCATTCGTCAGATATTGGGTGCACAGAATCGGCTGCCCGTTCTCGCAGTAAAAGCACTGGCCGCAATGCGGGTTCCAGCTCAGCACCACCGGGTCGCCAATCGCCAGGCTGGTCACACCCTCGCCCAGTGCCGCCACGGTGCCGGCAGCCTCGTGCCCCAGCACCGCCGGCAGGGTGCAGGCCAACTGGCCTTCAATCACTTCAAGGTCGGTATGGCACAGGCTGGCAGCGGCCACCTTCACCAGCACATCGCCCGGCGCCAGCGGGCCGAGCGTAATCCGCTCCACCCGCATCGGCTGGCCTATCTGGCGCAGCACCGCTGCGCGAGCGGTGACCTCGCTCATGCGCCGCAGCGCACCAGGCCATCCACCGCCAGGCAGCCCCAGGGCCCGGCGATCACCGGGTTCACCTCGGCTTCCTCCACCTTCTCCCCGGCGGCGGCCAGAAACTGGCTGAACGCCGCAACCGCCTGCGCCAGCGCAGCCACATCCGCCTTCGGCGCGCCACGGAAGCCATCCAGCAGTGGAAAGCCCTGCAAGGATCGCAGCATTTCCTCGGCCCGGGCCGGCGAAACCGGCGCCAGGTCAAGCGCCACGTCACGCCACAACTCGGCCTGCACGCCGCCCGTGCCCACCAGCAGCATGGGGCCGAATTGCGGGTCGCGCCGGCCGCCGAGAATGATCTCCACGCCTTTCTGCGCCATGCGCTGCACCAGCACGCCATCCAGCCGGGCGCTTGGCGCATGCTGCTTGGCGCTGGCCATGATCTCGGCGAAAGCGGCCTGCACCGCTGCGGCGCTGCCCAGGTTCAGCTTCACCCCACCCACTTCAGTCTTGTGGGCAATATCGGGGCTGTCCAGCTTCAGCACCACGGGGAAGCCCATGGCGGTGGCGGCCTCGGCTGCGGCTTCGGCCGTGGCGCAGCGCCGGTCCTCGGCTGTGGGCACGCCCACCTTGGCGAACAGCGCCTTGGCCTCAGCCTCCATCAGTGTGGCATTGCCGCCGGGCAACCCGGCCACCGCCGCCGCCACATTGGCCCCCGCCGCTCCGGCCGGCGCGGCCTGCGGCGCGTAGTGGTCATTCCACAGCTTAATGGCCTTCATCAACCGCCGCATGGAACGGAACAGCGGCACCACTGGCGAGCCATCAGCCGCCGCCGCTCCCGGGCCTTCCAACTGCTCAGGAATCCAGGCCACCACAATCGGCTTGCCGGCCTTCTCGGTCAGCGCGGCAATCTCGGCAATGCGGCCCGGCGTGGTCTGGAAATGCGAATACACCTGCGGATAAACCAGCACGCCGTAATGCGGGTCCGCCGCCATAGCCAACACGCATTCGCCGAAGCTGGCGGGGTTGCTGGCCGCCTGCGCCGTCAGGTCGCACGGGTTGCGCGGGGCGCCGAAATCCGGAATCGCGGCGCGGAGCACCGCCTCGGCCTTGGGCGAGGGCTGCGGCATCGGCACGCCCAGCGCCTCGGCGTGGTCTGCGGCCATGATGCCAGCGCCGCCCGAAGCGGTCACAATCGCCACGCCCGGCGCGCTCGGCTTGCCCGCCTTGGCAAAGAAGCCGGCAGTCTCCAGCAGCCCGTCGAAATCCTCCACCTCAATCATGCCGGCCCGGCGGAACGCCGCGCTCCAGGCCGCCGCGCTGCCCGCCAGAGAGCCGGTGTGCGAAACCGCCGCCGCTGCACCGGCCTCGCCACGGCCCAGCTTCATCACAATGATGGGCTTGCCCGCTGCCCGCGCCCGATCGCCCAACTCAAACAGCCGGCGCCCGTCGCGCAGCCCTTCCACCGCCAGCGCCACGGCTTTGCATTCCGGCATGGTCAGCTGATAGGCGGCCAGGTCACACACATCCAGGTCGGTGGCGTTGCCTGCGGTGGTCATGTGGCACACGCTGAAATTGCGTTCCGCCGCCTGCATCAGCGCATAGCCCAGCGCACCGCTCTGGCTGGTAATGGCCACACCGCCAGCCGGTGCCGTCATGCGCGGATATTCCGGCATGAAGGTCACGCCCGCCTTCAGCACATGGTCCACAATGCCCAGGCAGTTAGCGCCCAGAATGGGAATGCCCAGCGCCCGCGCTGTATCCCGCAGCACAGCTTCCTCGGCCACACGCTCGGCCAGCCCGGTTTCGCCATAGCCCGAGGCGAACACAATGGCGCCGCCTGCACCCTTGGCGGCGCAGCGCTTCAATGCTTCCAGCACGCCTTCGCGCGGCATGGCCAGCAGCACGCAATCCGGCGCCTCGGGCAATTCCTCAATGCTGCCGAAGCAGGGGCGGCCATGCATTTCCTGCCCGGCGTATTTCGGGTTGATGCCCCAGACCGGCCCGGCGAAGTTGATGTTGTTGGTCAGGCTGCGCGCGCCGAAGCTCGTCACATTCGCCGAAACACCAACCACCGCAATGCTGCGCGGAGAGAGCAGGCGCCGCAGCGAAGCGGGGTCACGCAGCTTATCAGGTCCGGCCAAGCCAGCCTCCCGTTGTTTTCTTGCAAGGACGCTGAAGCCTAGCCGTGGCACCTGCCACCCACAAGCTACCCTGCCGAGGCGCGGGACTTGCGCTGCCCCACCGGCACCGCCTCGGTACCAATGATCCCTTCCGCCGCAAGCCGCGCCAATTCCGCCGGCTCCAGCCCCAGCAACTCGCCCAGCACGGTGGCGTTGTGCTCGCCCAGCGTGGGCGCCGGGGCGCGCACCGGCAGTGGCGCGGCACCTTCGGGCCGGAAGGCCGAGGCCAGTTGCACATGGTCGCCCACAAAGGCTCGGTGGCAAGGCAGGAAGGCCTGGCGCTGCCGCAACTGCACATCGGCCTGCAGCAACTCAGGGTGTCGACACACCCCGGCCGCCACCCCCGCCGCCTGCAAGGCCAGCATGGCCGCGTCATCGCTGCGCGCCCGGGTCCAGGCACCCAGCAGCGCCTCCAACTCGGCCTCTCGCGCACGCCGCGCCGGCAATGCCAATCCAGCCAAATCTGCCCGGCCCATCAGCGCGCAGAGCCTGCCCCAGGCGGCGTCATCCTCCACAGCAACCACCACCCAGCTATCCGTTGCCCCGCTGGGGAAAATGCCATGCGGCACCATGGTTGGGTGCCTATTGCCCAGCCGCCCGCCCGGTGCACCGGCCACGCTCTGCGCCACGATGAAGGGCGCCACCAGCGGGAACATGCACTCCACCTGCGAAAGATCGATATGCTGGCCTTCGCCTGTAGCCTGCCGGTGCAGCAGCGCCACCAGCAGCGCGGCGGCGGCGTTGTGGCCGCCCACCGGGTCGCCATAGGCCAAATGATTGGTCATGGGCGGCCAATCCGCCTGGCCGGAAACGCTGGGCAGGCCGGAAGCATGTTCCAGCGTGCTGCCATAGGCCCGCGCATCCTTCCACGCGCCGCTGCTGCCAAAGGCTGCCATGGAAACCATCACCAGGTCGGGACGCTCGGCCTGCAGCACCGGATAATCCAGCCCCAGCTTCGGCAGCACCTCGGCGGCGTAGTTTTCCACCACCGCATCACTCAGCCGCACCAGCCGCTTCAGCAGCGCCACGCCCTCGGGCCGGGTCAGGTCCAGGGTAATGCCCTGCTTGTTGCGGTTCAGCGCGTTGAAGCGGGTATTCGTCTCGTACTGCTTTTCGGCGAAGAAGGTCGGGCGCGGGTCCACGCCGCGCCACCAATCCGGATAGGCACAGGCTTCCACCTTCAAAATCCGTGCGCCCAGATCCCCCAGCATGCGGGTGCAGATCGGCCCAGCCCAACCCATGGAAAGGTCCAGCACCGTTAGCCCTTCCAGGGGCAGCCCCGTGGCCGCCTGGCCCGTGCCCGCACGCGTCGCCGGCAGCGGCAGGGTGTTATGCTCGCCAGCCAGCGGTGCCCGGCCCTGACGCAGCGGTGGAGTCCGCGTCAGGTATTGTGGCAGGGCAGGGCCTTCAAACCGCGCCTTGCCAATCTCCACGGTGCCAAAGGCCCCGCGCGCCCGATGCACCGGCGTGGCCAGCAGTCCCGCCATGTCCGGCACCACCACGAAGGGCAGGCGGCGTTGCAGCGCTTCCTCGAACCAACTCTGCGCACTGCGCGTCAGCAGGCGCGGCACGAACTGGGCTTCCAACTCTTCGGCCCGCGCCATGCGGTTGGGCCCCACCACCAAATCCGGGTCCGCCCCCAGCGCCGGCAGCCCCACCATGTCGCAGAAGCCGCGCCACTGCGCCGGGGTCACAATCGTCACGCCCAGCCAGCCCTCAGCACAGGGAAACACGCCTTGCGGCGAGGTCGGGAAATGCCGGTTCACGCCATGCCGCTTTACCTTGCCGGGCGTCAGCGCCGCCTGGGCAATATGATATTCCGCCACGGCCAGGTTCGCTTCCAGCAGGCTGCACTCCAGCCGCCGTCCGCCCTTGCCGCGCCCTAGCAACCCCGCCGCCGCCCCAATGAAGGCGGCGATCGCGCCGACAATCTCCCCGGCATCACCACCATGCAGCGCTGGTGGCCCGGCTTCCGGCCCGGTGCAGTGGAACACGCTGGCCAACCCGCGCAGCGTGGCATCAGTGAAGCGAAAATCGCGGTATGGCCCGCTCTCGCCGAAGGCCGAAACCGCCATGCTCACCAGGCCCGGCTGGTCCAACCCCAAGGGCTGCGCGGCGCGTTCCGCCGGCGAACGCCCATCCAGCAACAGGTCACAGCCAGGCAGCAGCGCAGCCACCCGCTCTGCCGAGGCTGTGACACCCCGCTTGTTGGTATTGGCCCAGGCGAACACCGCGCCTTCACTACCTGCCAGCGGCGCCACGCGGCGCAGCGGGTCGCCGCCCGGTGCTTCCGCCTTCCACACCTCGGCGCCGAAATCCGCAAACATCTTGCCGCAATAGGCCAGCGCCATGCCGCTGCCCAACTCCAATACGCGCAGGCCGGCAAGCGGCAGGGCAGACGTGGCCATGGTGAATTCCTCCAGCTTTTGCCGAAGGCTAGCCTTGCTTCACGGGGCCGCCAAATCGCCGCGTGGCCGCACCACTGTCACGGTGCAGGGCGCCTGGCCCGCCACGGCGGCGGAAACGCTGCCCAGCAGCTTGCTGCGCGTACTGCCGGCGCTGGCACCAATCACAATGTGATCCACTTGGTTAGTGCGGGCATAATCCAGCAGCGCATCCGCCGGGCCATGCGCCTCCAGCACATGGAAGGTGATGCGCCCTTCCGGCAGGCGCAGCGGCGCCGCCCAGTGCTTCAACTCCACCAGGCGCTGCACATGCTTGTTCTGGCCATGCGCGTCCAGCGTGGTGTCCAGCCCCAGCAATTTCTGCTGCCACACATTGATGCAGGCCACCCGCGCCCCCGGCACCGTGGCCAATATGTGCCCCACCGTGGTGCGCAACGCTTCCGCCACCTGGGGCCGCTGCTCGGCCAAATCCACCGCCACGGCAATAATCGGCGCCGCCGCCACCTGCTCCGCCAGGCTGCGGCCAAAGCGCGGCTGGTATTCCGGGTTGAAGCGCCGGCGCATCCGGCGGCTCCACGGGTCGCGCGCCATTTTCTGCGC
>CANFIE010000179.1 GCA_947446625.1 Acetobacteraceae bacterium
CGAAGGCAGCACCCACCCCGAGCGCATCGTCATCGGCCACCCCTTCAACCCGCCGCATCTGATTCCGCTGGTGGAAGTGGTGGGTGGCAGCACGGCATCCGAGGCGGCGGTGGATGGCGCCATCGCCTTCTACCGCGCCATCGGCAAGCACCCCATCAAGGTGCTGAAGGAAGTGCCGGGCCACATCAGCAACCGCCTGCAGGCGGCGCTGTGGCGGGAAGCGGTGCACCTGGTGGCCGAGGGCGTCGGCACCGTGGCCGATGTGGACGCCGCCATCAGCGAAGGCCCCGGCCTGCGCTGGGCGCTGATGGGCCCGCACGCCACCTTCCACCTGGCGGGCGGCGAGGGCGGCTACCCCAACTTCATGCACCACCTGATGCCGGCGGTAACCAGCTGGTGGCCAAGCCTGGGCAACCCGGTGGTAACGCCGGAATTGCAGGCCAAGCTCATCGCCGGCGTGGCCGAGGAAGTGCAGGGCCGCACCACTCGCGAATTGGCCGCCGAGCGCGACACCAAGCTGACCGCGCTGCTGGTGGCGCGGCAGGGCAAGGTCTGATCGCAGCGGCACGCGGTGTTGCCGCGTGCCGGTCATGCTTCAGCCAAGGGCCATAGCCCGTTGGTTCAGGCCGGCGCCATCGCCCGGCGGATGGGCGAAATCGGCAAATCCGCCTCGCGCGTCAGCAACTCGGCCTCGCTGGCGCCGGCGCGCAGCTTTGCCACCAGGGCGTCGGGGTCGTACTCCACGCCCACCGGGTTCAGCGCAAAGCGCGGCCCCAGCATGAAGGCGGCGGATTCCTCCGGCGTCGCGCAGGCATCCACCTGCAACTCCATCTGGTTGCCATCCGGGTCGGCGTAATACATCGACATCGTCACGCCATGGTGGATGCACCAATACGGCGTGATGCCCTGCGCCTTCAGCGCGGCGTAATTCTCCAACAGGTCATGCGCGCTGGCATAGGTGTAGGCCACATGGTCCACGCCCACCGCGCCATGCCCGCCATCATGCGACCTGTCCGGATGCACCACATCCAGATTCAGCAGTGCCACCCGATGGTGCTCGTCATCATATGAAAGAAACGCCAGCGCCGGGGTTTGCGCCCGCACCGTGGCGCCCAGCACCGCCTCGTACCATCGCACCATCTCGGCAAAGCGCCGGGTGCGATACACCACATGCACAAAATGGGCGGGGCGGATGCGTGCCATTCCTGGTTCTCCCAAAGCTTTGCGTCTGATCGTCGCCGGTGGCATCACCGGCGGCGTGAATCAGCCGCTCGTACAGCCTTCAGCCCGGGCGAAACCGCAGCGGGCCAGTTCTCCCACCTTCAAACCACAAAGCCGGCCGCGGCGCGCTTCAGAACTCGGTGAGCACACGCCGCCGCCGTAAAACCGGCCCCCGCCCCGGGCAGGGCAGGGGCCTAGAGCCTGATCCGCGCAGGCGTAATCGCCGGAGCGGTGAATCAGTCTCTCAAACAATGCTGGGGTGTGATTCACCAAAGTGGATCACGCTCCAGCCTTTTCAGCCCAGGTGCTTGTTGAAGAAGGCCAGGGTGCGCTCATCCGCCACCTTGGCATCTTCCGGCTTGTAGCTGCCGCGATCCTCGCAGCCAAAGCCATGGCCGGCGCCCTGATAGACGAACACCGCCACGCCCGGCTGCGCGGCCTTGATCTCTTCCACCGCCGGCATCGGGATGCTGGCATCGGTCTCGCCGAAGTGCATTTCCACCGGGCAGTTCGGCACTTCGCTCTTGGTCGCGGCAATGCCACCGCCATACCAGCAGTTGGAGGCATCGAACGCCTTGGTGCGCGTGGCGCCGTGCCAGGCCAGGGTGCCGCCCCAGCAATAGCCCACAATGCCGCGCTTGGCGCCGGCCGGCAGCGCGGCGGCGCTGGCCAGCACGTCCAGCATCACCTTGCCTTCGTCAATCTTCGCCCGCATCGCCAGGCCGTTCTGCACATCGGCCTGCTCGTAGTTCAGTTCCACATTGCGCTCGGTGCGGTCGAACAGCGCCGGGCACACAACGCGGTAGCCTTCCTTGGCAAAGTCGTCGCACACGCGGCGCATGTGCTTGTTCACGCCGAAGATCTCCTGAATCACCACCAGGGCCTTCTTCGCGTTTTCCGGACCCACGACATAGGCCTGGAACTGGTGGCCGTCGGCGGCAGTGAGCGTGACGTTCATGGTAATTTCCCCAAGGGTTGGAATCGGCGCTATCCTGCGGTTATGGCGGATGTCGTCAACCTGAACCATGTGAAGAAACAGCGCGCCAAGGCGGCAGCCGAAGCCCTGGCCAGCGCCAATCGCGTGAAGCACGGCCGCACCGGCGCGCAAAAGGCGGCGGACCGCCAGGCCGAGGCACGTCGCCAGGCGTTACTGGACGGCGCCAAGCAAGCAGAACCGGAAAAGCCATGAAGCCCAGCCCTGCCCCCACTCTCCTCGCCCCTGCGCTTGTTGCCCTGCTGCTGGCCGCCTGCGCCGGCAGCGAAGCCCCGCCCCAGCGCGGCAGTGGCGCCACCCCAGCCGCCGCCCCCGCCCGGCCCAGCGCGCCGATAACGCGGTATGATGGCGCCTTCGCCGGCAGTGTCAGCGCCACCACCAGCGCCTATACCTGCGCCGTGCCGGTGCGCGGCACGCGCGGCCTGGTGGTGAATAACGGCCGGGTTGAGGCAGACATGACCCCCGGCCGCGGTGCCCCCATGCGCGGCGCAGTGCAGGAGGATGGCTCGCTCCGCGCCACCGACCCCATCGACCGCTCCAATGCCGTCAGCGGCCAGATCATCGGCGACCAATTCGTTGGCGCCTGGGCCAATGGCCGCTGCAACTACACGCTGAATTTCCGCCGGCTGAACTGAGCGCTACCGCTTGAGCGGCTGATTCACGCCGCCGGCGATTCCGCCTGAGCCGGCCAGACGCTAGAGCAATATCCATTCTGATGATTCCATCAGAATGGATTTCTTGCTCTAATTTCAAATGGTTATAGAGCACGAAATGCGTCCGTCAGGGCGCATAGTGCTCTAGCCGCGCCGCAAATCCGGCCAGAACCGCACGCCGGCCCGTGCCAGCCCGCCGCCCAGGCCAATGGCGGTGCCATCGGCGCGCCAGCAGGCCGCGCCTTCCAGCATGCCATCGGGCATGAAGCGCACTGCGTTCATGCCGCCGGCCACATGCGGCAGCGCCACCACGTCATGCCCCAGGGCCGCCAGCCCGGCGCGCACCGCTTCCGGCACTGCCGCTTCCACTTCCAGCGCCTGGCCCTGCGTCCAGATGCGCGGCGCCTCCACCGCTTCCTGCAAGCTCATGCCGTGGTCCACCAGGTTCAGCACCGCCTGCATGGCGCTGCCGAAAATCCGCAATCCGCCGGGCAGGCCCAGCGCCGCCCAGGGCTTGCCATCACGCAGCAATATCAGCGGCGACATGCTGGTGGTGATGCGCTTGCCCGGCAGAATGGACAGCGCATTGCCCGGCCGTGGGTCGAACAGCGCCATGTAGTTGTTCGGCACCATGCCCAGCCCCGGTATCAGCATGCGGGCGCCGAACAGGCTGTTGATGGTCTGCGTCGCGCACCAGATGCGGCCTTCGGCATCGGCCACGGTCACATGCGTGGTGTTGGCGCTTTCGCCAGCGGCCACGGCGGCGCTCCAGCTTTGCGCATGGCCGGTATCCAGCTTTGCGCGGCGTTCGGCGGCGTAGTCCTTGCTCAGCAAGCGCGCCACCGGCACCTCCACAAAGGCCGGGTCGGCGGTGGCGGCGGCACGGTCGGCAAAGGCAATCTTCAGCGCCTCGGCCACCAGATGCAGCGTGGCCGGCGTGCCAAAGCCCAGCGCGCCGATATCGTACCCCTCCAGAATATTCAGCATCTGCACCACATGCACCCCGCCGGAGGATGGCGGCGGCGGCCCCACCACCTCCACGCCGCGGTAGGTGCCGCGCACCGGCTGGCGGTCCAGCACCGTGAAGCTGCTCAGGTCCGCCTCGCTCAACGCGCCGCCCTGGCTGCGAATATGCGCCACCGCCGCCGCACCCAGCGCGCCGCCATGCAGGGCGCCGGGGCCTTCGCGGGCAATCAGCGCCAGCGCCTCGGCGTATTCGGCCTGCACCAGCCGGTGCCCGGCATTCAGCGGTGCGCCGCCCGGCAGGTACAGCGCGCTGATCGGCGCATCCTTGGCCATGTCGGGCGCGGCCTCGCGCACGCATTCCACCAGATAGGGCGTGGCGGGAAAGCCGTTGCGTGCCAGCCGAATGGCCGGCGCCATCACATCGGCCAGCGGCAGCGTGCCGAAGCGCGCCAGCGCCTGGCACCAGCCCAGCAGATTGCCCGGCGCGGCAATGCTGCGGGCGCCGACTTCATTCGCCCGGCCCTCCGTCACCAGCGCCGCCGGCCAGTCCTGGCTCACGGGGCGGAACATGTCGGGCGTCGCCTCGCCCGGCGCGGTGGCCATGTTGTCCAGCACCACATGCTCGCCGGCTGGCAGGCGCAGATGCGCCATGCCGCCGCCCAGCAGCCCCACCATCATCGGCTCCACCACGGTCAGCGCAAACAGCGCTGCCACGCCGGCATCCACCGCATTGCCGCCGGCGGCCAGCATCTCCATGCCCGCGGCGCTGGCCAGCGGATGGTTGGTCACCACCATGCCCTTCGCCCCCTGCGCCGGCTGCTTCTCGGGCACAAAGGGCGTGCCGGCGCGGGCGCGCCAATCGGTGGCTTGGCTCATCGGGGTCTCTCCACTGCGTCAGCCGCAGCGTGGCCCCGCTACAGGCTGCGCGAAACCCCCACAAACCCGCCGCGCCGCGCGCCGAATTGCGGCGCGCCGACGCCAATGCCGCTGCCGTCGCGCAGCGGGTAGCGTGCATCCAGAAGGTTCAGTACGTCCAGCCGCAGGGTCCAGGGCTGGGCATCCGCCGCCAGGCGTACATCCTGCTGTACGCCCAGGTTAAGCGTGGCATGCGCCGGCAACTTCTCCGAGTTCGCATAGCCCCGCCGCATGCCGCTGCCATACAGCGTGGTGGCGGAAATCCGCCCACCCTCCCAGGCCCGATACACCGCCCCGGCGCTGCCGGTGGCCAACTGGTCATGGTCCGTCCGCACATATTTCGCGGCGATATGCGCCAACTCATCCGGCTCAAAGTTGAACTGCCCGGAGCGGATGCCCCGCGCCGCGCTGCGGCTCAGCGCCAGGTTGGCATAGGTCAGCCAATGCTCGCTGCGCCAACTGCCGGAGAACTCCACGCCATAAACCCGGCCTTGCCGATAGTTGAACGGCGTAAAGATCAGCGCATTGCCGAACTGGCCGTAGTCCAGCAAATCCTGCACCGATTTGTAGTAAGCCTCGGCCCCCAGGGTGAAGCCGTGGCCCAACTCATGCGCCGCGCCCAGGCTGAACCGATGCGCCCGTTCCGGCCGTACCGCGTCATTCGCCAGGCTGAAGGGCGCGTTGCTGGTGCCCTGGTACCGGGCCAGGGTGGCGGTGGCCAACAGCTCCTGCGCCGGCGGGGTGAAGGTGCGGGCATAGCCGGCATGCAGCGTGGTGGCCTGGGTGGCGCGCCACACCAGGTTGGCGCGGGGCGAAAGCTGGCCGGCGGCCACGTTGCCCACCATCTGGTCGGCGCGCAGCCCCAGGTTCAGCGTCAGCCGCTCGGTCAGCCGCCATTCATCCTGGGCATAGGCGCCGTATTGCCAGCCAATGCGGTCATTCCTATCCGCCAGGGTGAAGGCCGGGCCGATGGCGGCGCCGGCATCATCCACCGGAAACACGCTGCTGCTGGCGCGGAACAGGCTCTGCTCGCGGCTTACCTGGCCGCCGAAGCGCAGCGTGTGGTCGGGATGCAGCCGCCAGGTGGCATCGGCCTGGCTGCCCAGCGTCAGGCTCGCCCGCCGCACGTCGGAGGCAACGCCATTCATCGCCAATTCGCCGCTGGCATCGGGCAAATAGTGAATGCTGCTGCTGCGGGTGAAGCCCGCCACCTGCACATCCACATCCGGCGTCAGCGCATGCTGCACGGCGGCCAGGCCGAACCAGCCACGTTCCCATTGCCGGGCGCGCAGGCTGGCGCTGTCCTGCTCGCCAAAGGCTGGGGCAATGCCGGGGCGGGTCGGGATTTCAAACCGGTTCAGCGCGGTGCCGCCCATCAGCGTCAGCCGCGTCCGCTCATCCAACTGCCGCGCCGCGCTGAGGAATCCCCGAAGCTGCTCAGTGGCATCATGCCGCGCCGTCGCGCTGCGCGTCGGGTTCTCAATGCCCTGGTTGCTGCGCAGCAGATTGCCGCTGGCCAGCACCTCCCAGCCCTGCACCATGCCGGCCCAGGCGGCATGCGGTTGCAGCGTGCCGCGACTGCCGCCGTACACGCCAACGCTGCCGCCCGGGTCGGTCAATCCGCTGCGGGTTTCCAGCCGCACCACGGCATTGGTGCGCCAGCCATATTGCGCCGGCAGCGCGCCGGTCAGCAGCCCGATGCTGGAAAACGCCCGGCTATCAAACACCTGGCCGAAGCCGGCCAGCCCTTCCGGCAGCGCCAGCCCGTTGATGCGATATTGCAGCCCCCGATGCTCGCCGCGCACATGGATTTCGCCAAAGCTGTCCTGCACCACGCCGGGGGTTTGCAGCAGCACCTGGTTCAGCGGTGCATCGCCGCCCTGAGGCAGGGCTTCCAGCGTGGCGCGGTCCACCACCACCTCGCGCACGCCCAGGCGCGGCGCAACGCCCTGGCGCGGCGCCTCGGCCGGCGCGGCCTGCACCACCATGGCGGGGAGTTCAGCGGCTTGCTGCGCGGCGGCGGGGGCGGCGAACAGCAGCGGGAGCAGGGCAAGACGGCGGGTCATGAAGGAATGTTATGATATAACATCCCGTCGGGCAAGATGGGGGTTTAGAGCTGCTGATTCACCCCGCCGGCGCTTCCATCGGCGACGATCAGACGCTAGGCGAAAAGGATTCCCCCATGCGCCACGCCCTGCAACGCCGCCGCCACGCCGGGGTCCTGCACCAGCGCCGCCAGCAGCGCGCCGCCCTCCAGCCCGCGCATCGCCCAGGCCGCCACCTCCGTCCCACTGGCCGCATGGCCCAGCCCGTCGGCCAGCAGCGCGGCCAGCAGCGCGTCGGGCGCCTCGGCGCCATGGGCGGCGCGGAACTCGGCGCTCTGCCAAATCCCCTCGGCCACCGCCTCCAGGCTCTCGCCCGCCTCCAGCGCCGCGAACCAATGCGCCCAGCCCGGCGCATCCGGCGCCCGGCCCAGCGCCACATGGTACAGCCGGGCAATCGTCTCGCCCTCGGCCAACGGCACCCACAGGCCCGGCGCCAACATGCCATCCACCGCCTGCATCGGCGTCGCCGCCTCGGCCGCCGCCAGCAGCACGGCGGCGCGGCCCTGCCCGGCGGCCAACTGAGCCCCGGCCCAGGCGGCATCGGCGCCCTGCGCGCCCAGCAACGCGGCAAAGCCGGCATCATCCAGCCCGGGGTGCAGCGCCTGAAACTCAGCACTGGCCAGAAAGCGCTGCGCCACCGCCTCCAGCCCCAACCCGGCCTGCACCTGGCCGAGCCAATTCGCCAGCCCCGGCATATCCGGCGCCCGGCCCAGCGCCAGGCCATAGAGCCGCGCCAGCACCCCCGCCGGGTCGGCCTGGGTCAGCGCCAAATGCCCATCGGAGAAATCCAACGCCTCCACCCCGCTGAACTGGGTGACGCAGCCGCCCAGCGCCACGCTGCCAGCGCCCAGATTCACTACCGCATCGGCCCGGGCGCAGCTGAACAGCGCAGAATCCAGCCCGGCGCCGCCCAGCAACGTGTCATTGCCGCCGCCGCCAGCCAG
>CANFIE010000180.1 GCA_947446625.1 Acetobacteraceae bacterium
CACGCCTGGCTTCTCCCGACAACGCCGTGCGGCTGCAGGGCATCAACGCCCTGGCCGAAGTAACCGACCAGAACGCCCGCGCCCTGCTGCTGGAAACCAAGGCCCAGGTGCCCGAGCTCGCCCGCCAGATCGACGCTGCGGTCGCCAAAATCGAAGGCCGCCTCAGGGTGCGCCAGGCGGTGGAGACCTTCTTCCAGGGCCTCTCGCTCGGCTCCGTGCTGCTACTTGCGGCGCTGGGGCTGGCGGTTACCTTCGGCGTCATGGGCGTCATCAACATGGCGCATGGCGAAATGGTGATGCTGGGCGCCTATGCCACCTACATGGTGCAGGAAGCGCTGCGCGGCACCTTCCTGGAGCCGTTGGCGCTGCCCCTGGCCATTCCCGCCGCCTTCCTGCTGGCCGCCGCCGTGGGCGCGGTGCTGGAACGCGGCCTGATCCGCTACCTCTACGGCCGCCCGCTGGAAACCCTGCTGATGACCTTCGGCGTCGGCATGATCTTGCAACAGGCGGTGCGCCTGCTGTTCGGCGCGCAGAACCGTGAAGTGACCTCGCCGGCCTGGATGCAGGGCGTGATGACGCTGCCCGGTGGCCTGCAACTCACGCAGAACCGCGTCTGGATCATCGTCTTCGGCCTGCTGGTGCTGGGCCTGGTGGTGGCCGCCATTCGCTACACCCGCTTTGGGCTGGAAATGCGCGCCGTAGTGCAGAACCGCCGCATCGCCGCCACCATGGGCATCCGTACCGGCCGCGTGGATGCACTTACCTTCGCCTTCGGCAGCGGCATTGCCGGCATGGCCGGCGTGGCGCTGAGCCAGATCGACAACGTCTCCCCCAACCTCGGCACCGGCTACATCATTGATAGCTTCATGGTCGTGGTGTTCGGCGGTGTTGGCAGCTTGGCCGGTACGCTGGTGGGCGCGCTGACCCTGGGCGTGCTGAACAAGGTGATGGAGCCCTATGCCGGCGCGGTGCTGGCCAAGGTTGTGGTGCTGGTCGGCATCATGCTGTTCATTCAACGCCGCCCGCGCGGCATGTTCGCCCTAAAGGGCCGGGCGGCTGAAGCATGAGCACGTCCTCCATCTCCCTCCCCGCCACGCCGCGGCTGACGCTTCGCCTGGCGCTGATCGGCGCCGTGGTGGTGCTGGCCTTGATCCCTCTGCTGAACCAATTGCCCGCCGGCTCGGCGCTGCATGTTGGGGACTTCATCGTCTCCATCACCGGCAAATGGATCACCTACGCCATCCTGGCCTTGGCCATTGATCTTGCCTGGGGCTATTGCGGCATTCTCTCGCTCGGCCACGGCGCCTTTTTCGCGCTGGGCGGCTATGCCATGGGCATGCACCTGATGCGGCTGATCGGCCCGCGTGGCGCCTATGGCCACCCCACCCTGCCGGACTTCATGGTGTTTCTCGGCTACCAGGAACTGCCCTGGTACTGGCTGGGGTTTGACATCTTCCCCTACGCCTTCTTCATGGCGCTGTTCGTGCCGGGGCTGCTGGCGCTCATCGTTGGCTACCTGGCCTTCCGCAGCCGCATCACCGGCGTCTATCTCAGCATTCTGACCCAGGCGCTGACCTATGCCCTGATGCTCGCCTTCTTCCGCAACGACATGGGCTTTGGCGGCAATAACGGCTTCACCGACTTCAAGGAGCTGTTGGGCATGGCGCTGAACACGCCGCTGGCCCGCGCCGTGCTGTTCTATGCCTCACTGGTCGCGCTGGTGGGCAGCTACTGGGTCTGCACCAAAATCTCGGTCAGCAAGCTCGGTCGTGTGCTGGTCGCCATCCGAGACGCCGAAAGCCGCGTGCGCTTCCTCGGCTACAGCACCACACAGGTAAAGCTGTTCGTCTTCGTCATCTCCGCCGTGCTCTCTGGGCTGGCGGGTGCGCTCTACGTGCCGCAGGTTGGCATCATCAATCCGGGCGAGTTCAGCCCGGGCAACAGCATCGAGGCCGTGATCTGGGTGGCGGTTGGTGGCCGCGGCACGCTGGTGGGCGCGGTGCTTGGCGCCTTCTCGGTGAATGCGCTGAAAACCTGGCTCACCACCGCGGCGCCGGATTTGTGGTTGTTCGCGCTCGGCGGATTGTTTGTCGCGGTAACGCTGTTTCTGCCCAAGGGCCTGGTGGGGCTGTTCAGCCGGAAGGTGGAAAAATGACCAGCCACACGATCCTCTACCTCGACGACGTGTCGGTGGTTTTCGACGGCTTTCGCGCCCTGAACAACCTCTCGCTCTTCGTGGACCAGGGCGAGCTGCGCGCCATCATCGGCCCCAACGGCGCCGGCAAGACCACCATGATGGACGTCATCACCGGCAAAACCCGCCCCAGCGCCGGCACGGTGAAGTTCCGCGACAGCGACCTGACACTGTTCGACGAAGCTGCCATCGCCAATATGGGCATTGGCCGCAAATTCCAGAAGCCCACAGTGTTCGACGCCCTGACTGTGTTCGAGAACCTGGAGCTGGCGCTGAAGGCTCCACGTGGCCCGGTGGCCTGCCTGCGGTGGGTGCTGGCCGGCGAAGCGCGCAAGCGCATCGAGACCACGTTGGAGGAAATCGGCCTGACCGCCCGCGCGCATGACCGCGCCGCAATTCTCAGCCATGGCCAGCGCCAATGGCTGGAGATTGGCATGCTGCTGATGCAGGACCCGGAATTGCTGCTGGTGGACGAGCCCGTGGCCGGCATGACGGACCAGGAAACCGAACACACCGCCGCCCTGCTGCGCCGCATCGCCGGCACCCGCAGCGTGGTGGTGGTGGAGCACGACCTTGAATTCGTCCGCGCACTGGACTGCAAAGTGACGGTACTGTGCGAGGGCAGCGTGCTGAGCGAAGGCACCATCGACCAGGTGCAGAATGACCCCAAGGTCATTGAAGTCTATCTGGGGCGGTGATTCATGTTGCGCGTTGAAAACATCGACCTCTCCTACGGCGAAAGCATATGCCTGCGCGGCGTTTCGCTGGAAGCCGACCCCGGCTCCATCACCTGCGTGCTGGGCCGCAATGGCGTGGGCAAGTCCAGCCTGATGCGCAGCATCGTTGGCCTGGAACGCATTCGCGGCGGCAAGATCATCTGGGAAGGCAAGGACGTTTCCGCCCTCCCCGCCTCCGAGCGCGCCCGTGCCGGCATTGGCTATGTGCCGCAGGGCCGCGAGATCTTTCCCTTCCTCACCGTACAGGAAAACCTGGAAACTGCGCTGGCCGCCGCACCACGCGGCAGCAAGGTGCCCGACGAGATTTTTGAGCTTTTCCCCATCCTGAAGCAGTTCCTCGGCCGGCGTGGTGGTGATCTCTCCGGCGGCCAGCAGCAGCAGCTCGCCATCGGCCGGGCGCTCACGGCACGCCCGCGCTTGCTGATTCTCGATGAACCCACCGAGGGCATTCAGCCCAACATCATCAAGGATATCGCCAACGTCATCCGCCTGCTGGCGAAGGAACGCGGCATGGCGGTGGTGCTGGTGGAGCAGTACTTCGAGTTTGCCCGCGACCTGGCCGACCGCATTGCCGTGATGGTGCGCGGCGAAGTTGCGCTGGGCGGCCCGGTGGGAGACCTCGACAACGACGCGGTGCGCAAGCTGCTGACCGTTTAGCAACTCAGCAGCAGCGCGCCGCTCGGCAATACCTCAGCGTTCCAGCCGGGCGCCACCAACGTGGTGGCGTCCAACTGCACCAAAATCGCCGGTCCGTTCAGCCGCGTGCCGGCGCCCAGCAACGCCCGCTGATAAATCGGCGCCTCGGCCTCGCCTTCCGGCAAGCGAATGCGCTGATGCCCCAGCAGCGCGGCGGCGGCATTGCCTTGCCCTGGCAGCGGCATGGCCGGTGCCGGCAGGCGCCCCACCGCTTCCAGCCGCAGCGTCACCACTTCCATGGCCACCCCCGGCAGCGCAAAGCCGTACAGCGCCTGGTGCGCGGCAGCGAAATCCTCGGCCAGCGCGGCACTCAACGGTACCGCCAATTCATGCCCCTGCTCGGCATAGCGCATCAGCGCCACGCGCCGCATCGCCTGGTCGGCAACCGGCACCGCCTCGGCTGCAAACCATGCCGCCGCCTCGCTCTCCAGCGCCAGGAAAGCTGCGTCCAGCCGCGCCGGGTCAGCCTCGGCCAGCGGCAGCGCCACGGTGCGGCTGAACTCGGCCTTCAAATCCGCCGCCAGCAAGCCCTGCGCGCACAATACCCCCGGCGAGGGCGGCACCAGCACCCGCCGCATGCCCAGCAGCGCCGCAATGGCGCAGCCATGCAGCGGCCCCGCACCACCAAAGGGCACCAGCGCGAAACCACGCGGGTCATGCCCGCGCTCCACGCTCACCACCCGAATGGCGCCGACCATATTGTTGTCGGCAATCGCCAGAATGCCGCGCGCCGCTGCCTCCACTGAAAGCCCCAGCGGTTCCGCCACGCGCCGCACCGCGGCTTCGGCCAGAGCCGGGTCCAGCGCCATGCGGCCGCCCAGCAGGCTCGGTGGCAAATGCCCCAGCACCAAATGGGCATCCGTCACCGTCGGCTCCACGCCGCCGCGCGCATAACAGGCCGGGCCTGGTTCGGCGCCGGCGCTCTGCGGCCCCACGGTCAGCGCGCCGCCCTGCACCCGCGCAATCGAGCCACCACCGGCGCCGATCGTCACCATATCCACCATGGGCAGCGGCAGCGGCCAGGGGCCAACGCGGCCGGTTTGCGTCAGCCCGATATGCCCGCCAGCAATGCAGCAGATATCCGCGCTGGTGCCGCCAATATCCACGGTGATGATATCGGCAACACCTGCCGCACGCGCCATGGCGACAGCGCCCACCACGCCCGCCGCCGGGCCGGAAAGCGCGGTTTGCGCCGGCGCCTGCCGAATGGCCGCGGCGCCGGCAACACCGCCATTGGATTTCATCAGCAGCAACGGCGCGGCCACACCGGCTTCCGCCAACCGTGTTTCCAGGCGCTGCACATAGGTTGTCACCGCCGGCATCACCGCCGCATTCAGCACGGTGGCCATGCTGCGCTCATATTCGCGCACCACCGGCAGCACATCGCAGGAAGCGGTTGCCGCCAGCCCCGGCGCAACCTCGCGCACCAGCGCCAGCGCACGGCGTTCATGCGCCGGGTTGGTGAAGCTGTGCAGGAAGCAGATGGCAATGGCCTTCGCCCCAGCCACCACAGCGCGCAAGGCGGCGGCGCGCACGGCGGCCTCATCCAGCGGCGCCAGCTCGCTGCCATCGGCGGTAATACGCCCGGCCACTTCATGCACCCAGCCCGGCGGCACCGGCCGCTTCGGCTTCACCCAGGCCCACAGATTATCGCGGCGCGGCAGGTCGGCGCGGCCAATCTCCAGCAAATGCCGGAAGCCCTGCGTGGTCAGCAGCGCGGTTGGCGCGGTCTTGCCTTCCAGAATAAGGTTGGTGGCAACCGTGGTGCCATGCAGCACGCGGCCCACCTGCGCCGCCTCGCGCCCCGCCTGCTGCAAGGCCAGCGTCACGCCGGTGATGAACGCCTCGGAAGGATCACGCGGCGTGCTCGGCGTCTTTGCCGTCCAGGCCTCGCCCGTTTGCGCATCCTGCAAGGTGATATCGGTGAAGGTGCCGCCGATATCCACCGCCACCAGCAAATCACGCGACATGGTCGGCATATCCCCGGCGATGAAACAGCCCAACCCGTGGCCGCGTGGCGCGCTGCGCCTCCGTGGTCGCCACATCCAGCGCGCCTGCCGCCAGCACCACGCCATAATCGCGCGCGGCGGCCTCGGCGCTGATGAAGCCACCCTGCACATCAGCCAGCACAAGTGCTGCATCGCGGTCATAGGGGTGGCCCCAGCCGCCGCCACCGCCGGTTTCCAGCCGCACAATGTCTCCGCGCTTCAGCACCGTGCCATCCGACAGCGCCGGCAACACCTGCTCGCCTGCCGTGCCCGGATTCACCACGCAACGGCCCGAGCCGCCATTCATGCCGCCAGCCACGCCCCAGGGTGGATTCACCACGCTGTCGATGCGCACTGCCAGTCGCGCTTCCTCGGCCAGCACTTCGTATTCGCGCACTACGCCGCAGCCACCGCGAAACTGCCCGGCGCCGCCGCTGTTCAAATGCATGCCATAGGCACGGATGCGCACGGGGTAGCCGAGCTCCAAAAACTCCGCCGGGTAGTTCTCCTGCGCCACGAAATACACCGCATCCGTGCCGTCGGCGAAGGGCCTGGCGCCGTAGCCAACGCCTACGCCATCGGTCATCAGAAAGCGCTTGCCCGCATGCTCACCACGCAGCGCGAGAATGACATAGGCACTGTGCGCGGCCGGCGCATTGCCACCACGCGCCACCGCCACCAACCCATGCAGCGCCGCCAGCAGGCGCATCATGGTGATGCCGCGCAGGCCCAGCGGCGCCGGCGCGCGCGGCCACAACAAGCTGCCTTCACGCAGCAGCACTTCATCAATCGCGCGCGGACCGCCGGCATTCAGCACCTGGCCGGCTTCGTCCTGCAAAAAATACAAGCCCAGCGCCATGCCCGGCACATCCGGGTGCATCAGCAGGTTCACCGGCCCAGGCGCCTGGTCGTCGGTGGCCGTGGCATCCAGAATGAAGCGGTCATCCGCCGTGCGGGTCAGCTTCAGCCGCAGCACGAAGGGCCCATTGCCGTGCCCATCGCTGTCGATCGCGTCATTGAAGCTGGTGGTGCCAACCGGAAACGCGGCGCGCATCTTGGCGCGCACCACCGCTTCGGTCCGCGCCAGCAGTTGCGCGAAGGCATCGCCCAGCACCGCTGGGCCAAACCGCGCCGCCATCTCCTCCACGCGTCGCTCACCCAGACGCACCGCCGCCATTAGCGCCCGCGTGTCACCCTGCGATTGGCCGGGGAAGCGGCTGTTGCGCCAGAAGGCGCGCAGCAAATCCTCATTCGTCTCACCACCGCGCTGCAAGCGCACGGGGGGAATGATGATGCCTTCCTGGAAATGATCACTCGCATGCGGGCTCAACGAACCGGGATGCAGCCCGCCGATATCGGAGAAATGCGCCCAGCCCATGACAAAGCCAACGCGCACGTCACCCAAAAACACCGGCGCCAAAAACACCTGGTCGTTGGAATGCGAAACCGCACCGCGGGACCCGTAGCAGTCATTGTACCAATACAAATCGCCGGGCCGCATCGTCTCCAGCGGAAACTGCTTGGCAACAGGGCCGACGATGTCACCAAAAATCGGCAGGTCGCTGCCCACCGCCATGGCGCCCTCGGCGTCGAACAGCGCGGTGTAGAAATCCTTCTTCTCGCGGATGAAGGCCGACATGGCGGTGCGTTCCAGCAGCGCCTCCATCTCGGCCTGCGCTGCCCGCGCCGCACCGCGAATGATCTCCAGCGTTACCGCATCGCAATTCATGCCGCATTCGCCCAATGATGGCAGCTGACCACGTGATACTCGTCCACCGCCTGCATCACCGGCGGCTGCTCCAGGCAGGCCATGTCGGCATAGGGGCAGCGCGGATGAAAGCGGCAGCCGCTTGGAATGGCGCGCAGGCTGGGCGGGTCACCGCGCAACGGCGGCGGGCTGGCATCGCCATCCAGCCGCGGCGCCGCCGCCAGCAGCGCACGCGTGTAGGGATGGCGCGGCGCCGAGAACAACTCCGCCGCCGTGGCCTGCTCCACCACCTGGCCCAGATACATCACCGCCACCTGGTCACACACCCGGCGCACCACCGAAAGGTCGTGGCTGATGAACACATAGGTCAGCCCAAACCGGTCGCGCAGGTCGCGCAGCAGGCGCAGCACGGCGGC
>CANFIE010000181.1 GCA_947446625.1 Acetobacteraceae bacterium
ACCACCCAGCCGGCGGCCTGCAGGCGGCGGGCGGCGTCGCGCAGCGCGGCTTCCACGGCGGGCTGCACCGGCATGCCCTCGGGCGCCACGCACAGGGCGGCGCGCTTGGGCACCTCGGGCCCCACCAGCGGCGCCGGGGTCCACCAGGGGTCGCGCGGGTCGGGCTGGGCCATGGCGTGGAAGGCCAGGCGCACATCGGCAATGCTGCGCGCCAGCGGGCCGGAAACCGCCATCAGCTGCGCGCCCACCGCACGCTCGGCGCCCGACGCATTGAAGGCCGGGATGCGGCCCAGCGTGGGGCGCAGGCCATGGATGCCGCAGGCATAGGCGGGGTAGCGCACCGAGCCGCCGATATCGGTGCCATGGGCGATGGCGCCAATGCCGGCCACCGTGGCCGAGGCCGCGCCGCCCGAGGAACCGCCCGGGGTAATGGCGGGGTTGCGCGCATTCAGCGTGGCGCCGTGAATGCCGTTGCGGGTGAACCAGCGCAGGCTGAAGGCCGGCGTGTTGGTGCGGCCGATGATGATGGCGCCGGCGCGCTTGAGGTTGCTGACCACCGGGCTGTCATCCTGGGCCACCAGGTCCTTCTGGATGACCAGGCCGTTGGTGGTGGCGAAGCCGGCCATGTCGGCATTCACCTTCACGGTCACCGGCACGCCGGCCAGGGGGCCGGGGTTTTCACCACGGGCCAGGGCGGCATCCACCGCGGCGGCGGCGGCCAGGGCCTGTTCCGGCATTTCCGCGATAACCGCGTTGATGCGCGGGTTGACCGCCGCCAGCCGGCCGAGTGCGGATTTGGTGGCCTCGGTGGCGGAGACCTTGCGGGCCTGCACCTGGGCGGCAAGGTCGGTGGCGGAAAGTTGCCAGAGTTCGGTCATCAGGGGCCTGCCATTGTGGTTCGGGGCCGCATGGTTCACCCACCCATCGCATGGGTCAACGCGGCTGCCGGAGGTTTTCCCGCCAGATCAGGCGTGGGCTGGCGCCCGCGCGGGCAGAACCTCTTTCGAACAGCATGCTAGGCGACCCGATACGATTAGCGCCGCTCCACGGGAGTCCAACCGGCAGAATACAAACAAGAGCGAATGTTCTGCCTACGGGCACCGTCATTTTGATCTACGGTGACAAAATTTGGCGGTATATACTGCCCTCCACTTGTGTAGCAGTTTACAGCATAGCCTGTACCGTTACAGGTCGTTTGAATGGGCGTAGTGTATCCTTGGGAAATTTGGATCCTCTGCATTGCCGGCGGTACCTGCATATAGGCACGGCTCTCGCAACTTGCTTTTGTAGCGTCGAATTCTTGAGCAGTGGCGCCAGGTTTCTCCCACCGCTCAGCGCAGGCGAGTAGAAAGAGTGGCGAAACTAAAATTAAAATTCTGAACTTATCGCGCACGTCACTCACCCCACCTGCGGAAGTAGCAACAATAGACTTGAGGCATTCCTTGCGCAAGGAAACTCGATCCGCCACGAATGGAAAGCGACTTTCCTAACCCGGCATCCCCAGCACGTTCTTGCTGATGATGTTGCGCTGGATTTCGTTGGAGCCGCCATAAATGCTGGCCGGCCGCGCCTGGATGAACTGGCCGGTGGCGTTCAGGTTGCGGTTGCCTTCCATCGGCTCCAGCAGCCCGGCGTTTTCCCCGGCAATCTCCAGCATGCAGTCGGTGATCTTCTGGAACAGCTCGGTCTGGATGACCTTGAGCATCGAGACATCGGGGCCGAGCGACTCACCGCGCTTCAGCTTGGCGACATAGGTCTCGTACAGCGCCTTCAGATCCTCGAATTCCAGCCGCAGCCTTACATAGCTTTCCTGGAATACGGCGTCCTCATACACGCCCATGCGCTCGGCCAGCAGCTTGAGGCGCGACAGCGCGTAGCCGGACTGGCGCGGGCTGCCGAGGAAGATGCGCTCAAAGCTCAGCAGCGCCTTGGCCATATCCCAGCCCTTGTTGAGCTGGCCAACCAGATTTTCCTTCGGCACGCGGACATTGTCGAAGAAGGTCTCGCAGAACTCGTCGTGGTATTCCAGGTTGATGATGGGCCGCACGGTGATGCCGGGCGTGTTCATGTCCACCAGTAGGAAGGAAATGCCTTCCTGCTTCTTCGCCGTCTTGTCGGTGCGAACAAGCAGAAAAATCCAGTTGGCGTCCATTGCCAGCGTGGTCCAGATCTTCTGGCCATTCACCACATAGTGGTCGCCATCCAGCACGGCTTCGGTGCGCAGCGCGGCAAGGTCGCTGCCGGCATTCGGCTCGGAATAGCCCTGGCACCAGATGTGCTCGCCCGTCAGGATTTTCGGCAGGAATTGCTGCTGCTGCGCCGGGGTGCCGTATTTGATGACCAGCGGCCCGAGCATGACGATGCCATGGTCGTTGCAGCGGGCCACGCCATAACGCTCATATTCCTCGGTCAGGATGATGATCTTGCTGGGCGAGAGGCCGAGGCCGCCGAATTCCTTCGGCCAGCCGGGGCAGAGCCAGCCCTGTTCCGCCAGCTTGAAGTACCAGGGCTTGTTCTCGCTCCAGTGCAGGCGCTTGGGCGGGTTGCGCAATTCCTCGGGGTAGTGGGTGTGCAGGAAGGCGCGTACCACCTGGCGGAAATGCTCGTCGTCCAGCGCGTCCAGCTCGGCCGGCGGCGGAATGCGGATGGCGTCCATCTCAGGTCCCCTTGAACACGGGTTGGCGCTTGCCGAGGAAAGCGGCGCGGCCTTCAGCGAAATCAGCGGTGAGGAACAGCGTGGACTGGAAGTGGCGTTCCTCCTCCAGCGCGCGGTCAAAGCCTTCACCCAGCAATTGCTTGGTGAGTGCCATGGGCGCCGGAGCCTGCTCGGCCAGGAAGCGGGCCTTCTCCATGGCCAGGGCCAGCGCCCCACCCGTGGGTGCCAGATGGTCCACCAGGCCAATGCGCTCGGCTTCCGCCGCCTTCACCCGGGTGTGGTACAGGAAGAACTGGCGCGCCCGGGCCTCGCCGATGCGGCGGGGCAGGGTGTGCGGCAGCCCCATATCGGCCATCAGGCCAATGCGGCCGAAGCCGGCGCCCATCTCGGCGCCCTCGGCGGCCACAATGGTGTCACAGGCGCATGCCAGCGAGAGGCCGGCGCCGACGCAATAGCCCTCAACCGCCGCCACAATGGGCAGGCTGCCCAGCACCATCAGCCGCACCACCTGGTGCGAAAGCCGCATGCGCTCGCGGCCATCCAGCGCCGAGTTCACCTCCATGCCGGAGATGTCGCCGCCGGCGGAGAAATGCGCGCCATTGCCGGTGAGCACCACGGCGCGGACGGATTTGTCGCGCTGCGCCTGGTCCAGCGCCTCGATCATCGCCAGCCGAATGGGCATGGCGAAGGCGTTGCGCCGGGTGGGGTGGTCCATGGTGAGGACCAGGACGGCACCGTGCTTTTCCGTGAGAAGCCTGGGCTCGCTCATTCCTCGCCCTCCGGCGCGGTGGCCATGAAGCGGCGGCGATGCAGGCCGGCGCTGCCATATTGGTTGGCCAGCACCATGGCCTTCCGCAGGTACAGGCCCACGTCATATTGGTCGGTGTAGCCAATGCCGCCGGAAAGCTGCACGCATTGCCGGGTGATGAGCATGGCACCTTCCGCCGCGCGCACCTTGGCGCGGGAAATGGCGGCCTGCCGCGCCGCACCGCTGGCGCCGGCATCCACCACGGCGGCGGCATCCTCCACACTGGCGCGGAACAGGGCCAGTTGCATCTTCAGGTCGGCGGCACGGTGTTGCAGCGCCTGGAAGGTGCCGATGACCTTGCCGAACTGCATGCGCGTCTTCAGGTAATCCAGCGTCATGGCAAAGGCGCGCTCGGCCCCGCCCAGCAGGTAGAAGCTGGTGGCCAGGGCGGCGTCATCCAGCGCCTGTTCCAGCACGGCGCCGATATCGTCGGCCAGCTTGCGGGCCGGGGCGGGCTGCAGGGTGCCGAAATGCCCGCCGTCATAGGTGTATTCGGTGCTGAGGCCAGCACCAGCGGGCTGCCAGTACAGCGCCAGCTCGGCTCCTTCACGCACCGGCAGCAGGAAGGCGCTGGCCCCGGCGGCGAAGGGAATGAACATCCGGGACGCATCGGGCGTGCCGGGGGCGGCCAGGGTGTCGGCCCGTTCCTGCCAGGCGGTCAGCACCAGGGTTTCGCCGGCCAGCAGGCTGGCCAGTTCCGCCTTGGCGCCAGCGGCGGCCAGCAGGGCCGTGCTGATGCCGGCAGCCACCAGTGGCTCGGGCGCCAGGGCGCCGCCCAATTCCTCGGCCAGGGCGCCGAGCTCGGCCAGGCCAAGCCCGGCCCCACCCAGCGCTTCCGGCGCGCGCAGGCCAATCCAGCCGAACTCGCCCATCTGGCGCCACACGGCGGCATCAAACCCCGGCAGGGTCTGGCGCAGCGCGCGGATGCGCTTGGTATCCCCACCCGGGGGCGCCACCGCGGCGGCGCTGTCCCGGATCATCCGGATGCTCTCGGCGCGGTCATCCGCCGCCAGCTGGGCACTCATGCTCAGTGGGCCTGGTGCAGCTTGGCCGCGGTCTTGGCCTGCAATTCCTCAAAGCTCAGGCCCGGCGCCATGTCCCGCACCACAAAGCCCTGGCCCTGCACCACGTCGATGGTGGCCAGGTTGGTGTAGATGCGGGTGACGCATTTCAGTCCGGTGAGGGGATAGACGCACTTTTCCAGCAGCTTGGGCCGGCCGTCCTTGGTGGTGTGGTCCATGATGACCCAGAGGCGCTTGGCGCCGGCGGCCAGGTCCATGGCGCCGCCCACGGCGGGGGCGGTGTCGTTCTCACCCGTGGCCCAGTTGGCCAGGTCGCCATTCTCGGCAACCTCAAAGCCGCCCAGCACGCAAAGGTCGATATGCCCCCCACGGATCATGGCGAAGCTGTCGGCGTGGCCCACGAAGCTGGCGCCGGGCACCAGGGTGATGAGCTGCTTGCCGGCATTGATGTTCCACACATCCTCGGTGCCCTTGGCCGGGGCGGGGCCCATGCCGATGACGCCGTTTTCGGACTGGAACACCACTTCCCGGGTGGTGGGAACGTGGTTGGCGACCAGGGTGGGAATGCCAATGCCCAGGTTCACGCACCAGCCTTCGGGAATATCGGCGGCGGCGCGGCTGGCCATTTGGTCGCGAGTGAAGGGCTGCATGGCGGACGGCTCCCTTATGGGCTGTGCTTCACCCTTCCTATGCCGGGGCTGCTTGGCTCGTCTAGGGGTGCGGGGGTTCCAGGGGGCGGAATTGCGCCCCCGGGGGCGGGCTACAGCGCAAAGCCCAGCACGTTCATCTGCACCACATCGGTATGGCTGAACGGATTGAGCGTGCCCGAGGAGATGAAGGCGTTGTTGGCATCCAGCCCGGCGCTGGTGGCCCAGTCACCAATATCGGAGGTGGTGGAGAACCAGTTGAGGATGGTGTGGCCGCCATCAATGGAGAAATAGCCCTGGCTGGCATTGCTCAGCAGGTGCTGGCCATTGGCGCCGTAGCGGAACACATCCATGGAATCGAACAGGAAGCTGCCAGAGCTGCTGTTGGCCCAGGGCAGCGCAATGCGGCCCATGGCGTGGCTGAGTTCATGCATCGCCACGCCAATGAAATCATACGAGCCGGGGATGGCCCGGTTATTGGGGTCGAATGCCCAATGCACGCCCGAGGCGCTGGTGGAAATATCCTGGGCGAAGCCCATGGAGCCATCGCTGGCCGAGGCGGTAAAGTTGATGCCGAGCGCCTTGGCCTGCGAGGCCGAGACGTAGAAGAAGCCGCCATTGCTGGGGTCGGCGCCCATATTGGCCACGGCGGTCAACTGGTCGGCCGAGGTGGCGTGCGAGGTCAGCGCCGCTTTCAGCGCGGCATAGCCAAGGAATACGCCATTGTCGGGCGCGGCCAGGCCCAGCGTGCCGCCACTGGCCGTTGGAATGGATTCCAGCAATGGGTCGGCGCCGGGGTCAATGGCGCTGAAGGCGGTGCCGCGCACTTCGCCATAGCCCACGCTGATGTTGATGGTGGCGGCGGTGGTGAACAGGTTTTCAAAGAATTGCGCCACGTATTCCAGCGCCGCCTTCATGCCGGCGGGCGCATTGGCCATGCTGGCATTGTAGTTCAGGTTGATAACGAAGGGCGACACCACGGAGACGTGGAAATTGCCCGAGAGCAGGTTGATCGCATCCACATCGGCGGCGAATTTGGCCTGGGAGAGGGTGAGGGTCTGCCCGCTATCAGTAACCGCGATGGTGCTGAGCTTGCCGGTCAGCGCGGCGGCTTCCAGCGCATCCAGCCACAGGCCGATATTGGCCAGCGTGTCGGCCACCGCCGCATGCCCCACATGGCTGTTCTGTGCCACGCCAAGGCCGTTGCTGGCCGCGACAGTGCTGACCGTGGCCACGCCCGTGCCCAGCTTGCCGACCAGCGCGGTGTTGGCGGCGTATTCGCTGTAGGTCAGGGCCAGGCTGGCGCTGTCGGTCAAGGCAACACTGGTCAGGTGGGTATCGGCATTCAGCGGCGCCAATGCGGCCTTCACATGCGCCTGCGTGTCACTGACCATGAAGCCGCTGACATGGCTGTCGGCCTGGGCCGTTGGGGCGTTCACCACCAGCACATTGGTCACCACCAGGCTCTGCGGGCCGGCAATTTTGTCGAGCGTGGCGGTGTAGCTGCTGTAGGTGGCCCAGGTGGTGGTATAGGTGGAAGCATCGGTCAGCGAAATGCTGAGCAGGTGCGCATCCAGCGCCAGCGCCGCCAGATACTGGGTCAAGCGGGCGGTGGTGTCCTGGAAGGCGGTAATGGTGATGCCGATCTCGGCATCACCGTTCAGGTCCTGGTGCAGGCTCGTTTCATAGTCCTGGAAGCGATAATTGCTGCCGGCCAGGGTGCCGGTGGGGGTATCGATGAAGGCCCCGGCGGCGCTGGCGTTCCAGATGCTGTACTGGTTGGTGCCGGTTTGCCGCCATGCCACCAGGTAGCCGCTGCCATTCGCCTCGGCGCCTATGGGCGCCCACACCGCCGAGCCACTGACCAGCACGGGCGTGCCGCTGACGTTGAGCGACGGGCCGACAGCATTGGCGCTGGTGTTGAGGAAGTACTGGTCCGCCCCGGTGGAGAGCCATGTACTGCCGGCGTTTTCCAGCGCCACATAGGAAAGCCCGATGAAGGCGTCTCCATTGAGGTCCTGCTGCAGGGTGATTTCCAGGCTTTGCAGCGCCACGCTGCTGCCCGAGATGACGCCAGCGGCACTGGAGATGAAACTGCCGGCGGCATTGGTGTTCCAGGCGGTAAACTGGCTGGCGCCGGCCATTTTCCAGGCCACCAGGTAGCCGCTGCCATTGGCCTCGGCCGCAACGGGCGCCCAGGTCGCCGCCGGGTTGGCGGTGATGAGGGTGCCGGCATAGCTCAGCGCCGGGCCGGTGCCGCCGGCGCTGGGGTTGAGCAGGTATTGGTCTGCCATTTGGGTCAGGAAGGTGCCGCCCCTGGTCTCCAGCACGGTGGTGACGATGCCAATGGTGCTGTCGCCGTTGAGGTCCTGGGCGAAGGATGTCTCCAGGCTTTGCAGGGCATAGCTGCTGCCGGCGATGATGCCTGTGGCGTTGGAGAGGTAGGCGCCAGCGGCGTTGGTATTCCAGAAGGTGAACTGGCTGGCGCCGGCCTGCTTCCAGGCCACCAGATAACCACCACCATTGGCAGCGGCGGCAATGGGCGCCCAGCCGGCCGCAGGGCTGACGGTAATGGCCGTGCCGGCATAGCTG
>CANFIE010000182.1 GCA_947446625.1 Acetobacteraceae bacterium
GAAGTCCTGCTCACCCCCGCCATGCGCGCCCGACTGCTGGAACTCGGCACCGAGCCGGTGGCCAGCGATCCGGCCGGTCTTTTGGCCTGGACCGCTTCCGAATCAACACGCTACGGCGAACTCATTACGCGCCTGGGCATCAGGGGCGAATAACCGCCCCGCGTCCCACGCAGGGCGCCCCGCGCCTTCGTGCTTGCCAAACCGGCGGCAATTGAGCATGTGTCCGCCGCGTTTGTAGAAATACCCAGGAACCTTCCGGCGGGCGGCGCGGGGCATAGCCCCGTCCGAGCCCGCTTTCGCGTATGGAGACGTTGACCCGTGTCGCACACCTCGCTCGACAAGATCCGCAACATCGGCATCACCGCGCATATCGACGCCGGGAAGACGACCACGACCGAACGGATCCTGTATTACACCGGCAAGTCGCACCGCATCGGCGAAGTGCATGACGGCAACACCACCACCGACTACATGGCCCAGGAGCGTGAGCGCGGCATCACCATCACCTCCGCCGCCGTTACCGCGGTGTGGAACGACCACCGCATCAACATCATCGACACCCCCGGCCACATCGACTTCAACATCGAAGTGAACCGCAGCCTGCGCGTGCTCGACGGCGCCATCTTCATCATTGAAGGCGTGGCCGGCGTGCAGCCGCAGTCCGAGACCAACTGGCGCCTGGCCGACCGTTACAACGTGCCGCGCATCATCTTCATCAACAAGCTCGACCGTACCGGCGCCGATTTCTACAAGGCCGCCGAAACGCTGACGGAAAAGCTCGGCATCAACTGGGTCACCCTGCAGCTCCCCATCGGCGCCGAGGACAAGTTCCTGGGCGTGGTCGACCTGGTTGAGATGAAGGCGATCCTGTGGGAAGGCGACGACCTCGGCGCCGCCTATCACGACGCGCCGATCCCCGACGACCTGGCCGAGAAGGCCAAGGAATACCGCCAGATCCTGCTCGATGCCGTGGTCGGCGTTGATGAAGCCGCCATGGAAGAATACTTCGCCGACGGCGACGTTTCCGTGGCCACGCTGAAGCGCTGCATCAAGAAGGGCACCATCTCCGGCGAATTCCGTCCGGTCATGTGCGGCACCGCCTTCAAGAACAAGGGCGTGCAGCCCCTGCTCGACGCGGTCATCGACTACCTGCCGAGCCCGATCGACATCCCCGGCATCAAGGTTGCCCCGGAAGAAGGTCAGGACGAAACCGCTGACCGCCAGAACATCCCGGCGGATCCGGAAGCCCCCTTCGCCGGCCTGGCCTTCAAGATCATCAACGACAAGTACGGCAACCTCACCTTCGTGCGCGTCTACCGTGGCACCCTGAAGCAGGGCGACATGGTGATGAACACCACCAAGGGCCACCGTGAGCGTATCGGCCGCATGTTCCAGATGCACGCCGACAAGCGCGAGGAAATCAAGGAAGTCATCGCCGGCGACATCGCCGCCTTTGTCGGCCTGAAGGACACCGGCACCGGTGACACCCTGGCCAGCGGCGACGACCCGGTCATCCTCGAGCGTATGGCCTTCCCGGTCCCGGTCATCGACATCAGCGTCGAGCCGAAGACCAAGGACGCCGTTGAGAAGATGTCGCTCGGCCTCGGCAAGCTGGCCGGTGAAGACCCCAGCCTGCGCGTCAAGACCGACCAGGAAACCGGCCAGGTCATCCTGTCCGGCATGGGCGAGTTGCACCTCGAAATCATCGTGGACCGTCTGCGCCGCGAATACGGCGTCGACTGCAACATTGGCGCCCCGCAGGTCGCCTACCGCGAGACCATCACCAAGTCGCACACCGAAACCTACACCCACAAGAAGCAGTCGGGCGGTTCGGGCCAGTACGCCGAAGTGAAGATCACCTTCGAGCCGAAGGAGCGGAACGAGGGCATCGAGTTCGTCAACGCCGTCGTCGGCGGTTCGGTGCCGAAGGAATACATCCCGGCCGTGGACAAGGGCATCAAGGTGCAGGCCGACACCGGCGTGCTCGCCGGCTTCCCGACCGTGGACTTCAAGTTCTCCCTGGTGGACGGCAAGTACCACGACGTCGACTCGTCGGCCCTGGCCTTCGAAATCGCCGGCAAGGCCTGCTTCCGTGAAGGCATGAAGAAGGCCGGCCCGGTCATCCTCGAGCCGATCATGGACGTGGAAGTGACCAGCCCGCAGGATCACGTCGGTGACGTGGTGGGTGACCTCAACCGTCGCCGCGGCGTCATCCAGAGCCAGGACATGGCCGGCACCTCCGTCATCGTGCGCGCCCACGTGCCGCTGAAGGAAATGTTCGGCTACATCTCCAACCTGCGTGGCATGACCAAGGGTCGCGCCTCCTTCTCCATGCAGTTCCACCACTACGACCCCGTCCCGCGCAACGTCGCCGACGAGATCATGAAGGCCAGCGCGTAAACTTCACGCGCAGCCAACACCAACGCGGCGCGGCGGGGCAACCCACCGCGCCGTTTTGCATTCCAGGGGTCACCCAATGTCCGACCGCATCTCCCTCCCGAAAGACAAAATCCGCGTCCTGCTGCTGGAAGGCGTCTCAGACAGCGCGGTGGCCCTGTTCGGCGCCGCCGACTACGCCAGCATCACCCGCGTACCCAAGGCACTGGACGGAGACGCCCTGAAGGAAGCCCTCCAAGGCGTCCACATCCTCGGCATCCGCAGCCGCACGCAACTCACGGCGGAGATCATCAACAGCGCGGACCGCCTCATGGCCGTCGGCTGCTTCTGCATCGGCACCAACCAGGTTGACCTCGCCGCCGCCAAGGCGCGCGGCATCCCGGTGTTCAACGCGCCCTTCAGCAACACCCGCAGCGTCGCCGAACTCACCATGGGTGAGATCGTCATGCTGCTCCGCTCCATCCCCGACAAATCCCGCGCCGCCCATGTTGGCGGCTGGGACAAATCCGCCGCCAACAGCTTTGAGGTGCGTGGCCGCACGCTCGGCATCGTCGGCTACGGCAATATCGGCAGCCAGCTCTCCGTCCTCGCGGAAGCCTTCGGCATGCGCGTCATCTACTTCGACCACACGGTAAAGCTGCCGCACGGCAATGCCCGCCCCTGCGCCACCCTGGCCGACCTGCTGGCCGAAGCCGATGTGGTCACGCTGCACGTGCCGGAAACCGCCAGCACCATGGGCCTCATCGGCCGCGAGCAGATCGCGCAGATGAAGGACGGCGCCATCCTCATCAACAACGCCCGCGGCACCATCCTCGACCAATCCGCCCTGGCCGAAGCCATCACCGCGGGCCGCCTGCTCGGCGCCGCGGTCGATGTCTTCCCCGAGGAACCCGCCCGCAATGGCGAGCCCTTCATCAGCCCGCTGCAGGGCGTGCGCAACGTCATCCTCACGCCGCATATCGGCGGCAGCACGGCGGAAGCCCAGGGCCGCATTGGCGAGGAAGTGGCCCGCAAGCTGGTGGACTACTCCGACACCGGCGCCACCCTCGGCGCGGTCAACTTCCCGGAGGTCCAGCTCCCCATCCAGGCCTCGGGCGCCCGCTTCATGCATGTGCACGCCAATACCCCGGGCCTGCTCGGCAAGGTCAACCAGGTCTTCGCCGGGCGCGGCATCAACATCGCCGCCCAGTACCTGCAAACCGACGCTTCCATCGGCTACGTCGTGGTCGACAGCGGCGCCACCCACGCAGCCGAGGAGATCATCGCCGAACTCCGCGCCCTGCCCGGCACGCTGCGCGCCCGGCTGCTCTACGAGCGCGAATAGGCTACCGAATCGGCGGGCTCCACAGCAGCCCGCCCTGGTTCCACAGCCGGTTATAGCCACGCGGCAGCCGCACCTGGCTGCCCTCGCCCAAATGCCGCTCATAGATCTCGGCGTAATTCCCCACCGCCTTCACCGCATTCAGCAGCCAGGCCCGGTCCAGCCCCAGGCTCGGCCCCAAATCGCCGGTCCGCCCCAGCAGCCGCTGCACCGCCGGGCTGGGGCTTTCCGCCGCCATCCGGTCGGCATTGGCCCGGGTCACGCCCAGTTCCTCCGCCTCCAGCAGCGCAAACACCACAAACCGCACCAGGTCGAACCACTGGTCGTCGCCATGCCGCACCGCCACGGCATAGGGCTCCTTGCTGATCAGCTCCGGCAGCAGCCGATGCTCCGCCGGGTTGGCAAACGCCGCCCGCACCGCCGCCAATTGGCTGGCATCGGCGGTATAGGCATCGCAGCGCCCGGTTTCGTAGGCCCGCCTCGCCTCGTCCTTGTCGGCAAAGATCACCGGCTGAAACCGTATCCCCCGCGTCCGCGCCCAATCCTGCAGGTTCAGCTCATGCGTGCTGGCACTGGTGAAGCAGATGCTCGCGCCGTCCAGCTGCGCCGCCCCGGTCACCCCGCCCGCCACCTTCACCAGAAAGCCCTGGCCATCCATGAAATAGGGCGCGGTGAAGTTCAGCCCCAGCATGCTGTCGCGCAGAAACGTCCAGGTGGTGGTCCGCGCCAGCACCTCAATCTGCCCGCCCGACAGCGCGGGAAACCGGTTCTGCCCGGTCAAGGGATGCCACGCCACCTTACTGGCATCGCCCAGCACAGCGGCCGCCACGGCGCGGCACAAATCCGCGTCCATGCCCTGCCACACGCCGCGCGCATCCGGCTGGCTCCAGGCCGGGTCGCCAGTGGAAATGCCGCAATTCAGCACCCCCCGCGCCCGCACCCCGGCCAAGGTTGCCCCCGGCGTCGCCGCCTGTTGCGCAACACCCGGCCCGGCCGCCAACAGCAGCCCCAGCAGCGCCCAAACCAGCTTCATGCCCGCCTCCATTGCAGCGCCGCCAGCAGCCCCAGCGCGCCCAGCGCCACGCCCAGCCGCAGCCCGTCATCCACGTGAATAAAGGCCGAGAACAAGCCGCACAGCCCAAACACCAGGCGCCACACCCAGCCAATCGGCGCCAGCAGAAACCCGGCATAGGCGCTGGTCAGCAATGTCAGCGCCGCGGCCTGAATCAGCGTCACCACCACAATGCCCAGCAGGTCGCCGCGCAGCATGATGCCGGGGTCGTACAGCATGGCAAAACCCACGGTGAAGCCGGCAATGCCAAACCGGCTCGCTTCCAGGCTGGTCACTGTCGGGCTGGCCTTGGCAATCGCCGCCGCCGCAAAGGCCGCCGCCGCCACCGGTGGAGTCACATCCGCCAGCACGGCAAAATAGAAGATGAACATATGCGCCGGCAGCAGCAACTCGCGCTGGCTCATCCCCAGCGCCACCTGGCCCAGTTCCAATATCTGCGGCACGCCAATGGCCGCCGCGATGATGTAGGCCGGCGTGGTCGGTATCCCCAGCCCCAGCACCAGCACGGTCGCGGCCACCAGCACCAGCAGCAGCGGAAAGCTCCCGGCCGCCAGCGTCTTGATGATCCCGCCCAGCGCCACCACCAGCCCGGTCGCCGTCAGCGCGCTCACCACAATGCCGCTGCCAGCAATGCTCACCGCCAGTGGCGCCATGGTGTGGCCAGCGCTGGCAAAGCTGTCCAGCACGGCGCGCCAGCCCATGAAGGTCCGCCGCCGCGCCCAACTCACCACCACCATGGAAACCACGCCCCAGAAGGCGGCGAAATTGCCGCTCCAGCGCTCCATCATCAGCCAGGTCAGCAGCCCCACCGGCAGCAGCAGATGGGCATCCGCCGCCACCTCGCGCCAGCTGGGAATCTCGCTCTCATCCATCGGCGCCATGCCGGCGCGCTTGGCCTCAAAATGCACGGCCATGAGGATGGCGTAGTAATACAGCACCGCGCCAATCGTCGCGGCCACCACAATCTCGGCATAGGGAATGCCCGTGGTCTCGGCCATCACAAAGGCCGCCGCCCCCAGTACCGGCGGCATCAGCGCCCCGCCCACACTGGCCGCCGCCTCAATCCCGCCCGAGACCGCCGGCTTGTAGCCAATGCGCGTCATCAGCGGAATCGTCATCGACCCCGTGGTGATAACCCCGGCCACGGAGGAACCCGAAAACGTCCCGAACAAGCCGGAAGAAACCACCGCCACCTTGGCCGGCCCACCGGAATACCGCCCTGCCACCGCAGCACCCAGGTTGCTGAACAACCGCCCCGTCCCGCTGCCCTGCATGAAGGCGCCGAACAGAATGAAAACCGCAATCGTCGTCGCCACAATTCCGGTCAGCGGCCCGTAAACCCCGCCGGCGGTCGGCACCAGCCAACTCGCCTCCACCATCTCGGCGGCGTAAAACGGCCGCGCATTCAGCAGCCCCGGCAAATAGTGCCCCCAGGCCATGTAGCCCAGGCAAATCAGCACCATCCAGGCCAGCCCCACCTCCACCGCACGCCGCGTCGCCTCCAGCAGCGTCACAATGGCGGTAATCCCCAGCACCATCATCACGGGGGTGAAGGGGTCCACATACTCCATGCGGTCGGCCACCGCGGTCCAATGCCATATCACCCAGGCATGCGGCGCCGCCGCCGCCAGCACCCAGCCCCAGTCAAACACCGAGGGCCGCCCCTGCGGCGAGCGCGCAAAGGCCGGGTACAGCAGAAACAGCGGCGGCACGAAGACCAGCAAATGAAAGCCGCGCATCTGGATCGGCTCGGGGAAGCCGAAACCACCAAAATACAAATGCACCGCCGAAGCCGCCGCCAGCCACAGCGTGGTGGCCAGCTTCAGCCAACGGGGAAGGTCACGCATGCTCGGTCAGTCCCCGGTCGTCAGGCGAAACATCAGGCCGGGCGGCCGCCAAGGGCCGCCCGTCGCCACCTCAGCGCGGCATCACGCCCGCTTCCCGGAACGCCTTGGCCGCGCCCGGATGCAGCGGCACCCCGGTGTAGCGCCAGCTCACCGCCGGGTCCCAGGCGCCCATGCTGGCGTGAATCGCCACCAGCCGCTGGCCTTTGTTCTTAATCAGCGTGCGGGTGATCTTGTACGCCACCTCCTCCGGCAGCGCCTCGTGCACCATCACCACGCTGTCCATCATCGTCACCGGCACCGCGCCATTGGCCTGCAACGCCGGATAGGTTCCGGCCGGCAGCGTGCCCTCGGCGTAGGAATAGCCCTGCATCAAATGCCGCCGCACATCCTCGGGAAAGCCCACCAGCTGCCCACCGCGCCGGCCCTGCGCCACCTCGGTGAAAATCGCCGCCGGCCGCGCCAGCGCCGCATACAGGTAGTCAGCCTGGCCATCGGTATAGGCCGCGCCGATATCGGCATAGCTGCCCGTGGTGTAGCGCCCGCCTTCCTCGCGAATCTTGTCCGGCGACGTCCCCAGAAAGCGCAGAATCCGCTGCAACGTCATCTCATCGGTGGAGCTGCGCTGCGGCACCGCGATCTTCAGCCCCTTCTGCGCGAAGATCGCCCGCATATCGGTTGGCCCCGCACCGGGGTGGCGCAGAAAATGGTGCTCGGTCGGGCTATACCCGGTGCCCAGGCTGCGCAGATGCTCATGCTTGGCGCTGTACGGCTCCTCACCCTTCCGGGCCGAGGCCGCAAACGCATCAATCCCCCAGCCAATGGGCGACTGGTTGTTGTTCACCCGCGTCGCATTCGCCACGCCACCGCCCGGCGTCACGCGGATCTGCAACTCCGGGTTCTCATCCTTGATCAGCGCCGAAAGCCCGGCCGCCATGGTGTACCAGCCACCACCCACCGAGCCCGCCACCCATTCAAAGGTCTGCTGCGCCTGGGCGGTGCGCACCACCGGCAGGGCCAGCGCCGCGCCCAGGGCGCCACGTCGCGTCAAAATCAGGCTCA
>CANFIE010000183.1 GCA_947446625.1 Acetobacteraceae bacterium
GGCGCTGCATCCGCGCCGCCCTGGCCGCGCGGCCCGAGACCCCGATGCCGTGCCAGTGCTGCGCGACGCGCCGCAGGAATTGCTGCCGGCGCCCGAGAGCCTGGACCAGGCCCGACTGGAATTGCCCGCCAGCCCGCGTGCCGCCTGCCTGGCCGCCGCCCGCCGGGCGGAACAGATTCACGCCCTGCCCGCCGGTCTGCTGGTGGCGGTGGCAATGAGCGAGAGCAGCTTGAACGCCCTGGCCATCAAGGTTGGGCGCAACATGTACTACCCGCGCGACCTGGAACGGGCGCAGGAGATTCTGGCCAAGGCGCCGCCGCGCTCCTCGCCCATGGTGGGTTGCGTGCAGGTGAATGCCCGGGTGCATGCCCAGGGCAGCACCTGGCCGCTGGACCCGCTGCGCTCCACCGACTGGGCGGGCGGCATGCTGCGCCGCTGGCACCAGGAAACCGGTGACTGGGTGGAGGCACTGCGGCGCTGGCATGGCGGCAGCGCCCGTACCGAACACGGCGTGCTGTGCCGGGTGCGGGCCAAGCTGGAAGTAGCCAACCCGGAAAACGACATGCTGCGCGACTACCCCTGCCAGGATACCGCCGTGGCGGCGCGCACCCGGCGCGAGGGCCGCGGCATTCTGGAAGTGGCAGAGGTGGCCGATCTGGCCCGCGTGGCCGCCGCCCCCACCGAAGCCTCGGCGGGCGAGCGGGCCAACTGATTTCGCCGGTCGCGCTGTTGCGCGGCTGTTCAGCGTACGGCGCGGTCCACCGCGCGGCCGGCGCGTTCGCCCGGGCCCGGCGGGTCCACCGCGTCGCGCAGGCGTTCTCCGGCGCGGTCCAGGCTTTCACCGGCGCGTTCGGCGGGGCCGGGCTTGTCGCAGGCGGGCAGGGCCAACAGCAGCAGCAGGGCAAGCAGGGGGCGTAGGGCGGGGGGCATTGTGCTGTCCTCGGGCGGTACAGCCATAACGCCCGGATGGGCTTCAGGTTGCCAGCAGCTTGGCGGGCAGTGAGACGCCCATCGAGACGTAGAGGCTGGTGAGGTCGTCGATGCCCAGATGCGCGTCCTTCACCCAGGCTTCCGGCAGAAAGAGCAGGCCGCCACCCACCGGCACCGGGGCCGAGGGGATGAGCACCGGGCGGTAGCGGGCGCCTTCGATGGTGACGACTTCCGTGCTGGGCATCAGCGCCAGCACCGCGGTGCCGCCGGGGCCGCCGAACAGGCACCAGACGGGCGTCATGGCCTGGAGTTCGGTGCCCTTGGAGGGTTGCAGCAGCTTGGCGAAGCGGCCGACCAGGCCATAGATGGGGCCAACCAGCGGAATGCGCAGGATGGCGCGGTCCATTAGGCTGAGCGTCCAGTCCAGCAGGCTGGCCTTGACCAGCACCCCGGTGAACCACAGCCCGCTGAGCAGCACCGCCACCCCGGCGAAATAGGCGAAGCCTTCCGAGGTGACGACCGAGAGGCCGAGCTCGCGCAGCCAGTCGCCAATCATGCTGCCGGGGCCGATATAGTCGTGCAGGGTCTCGCCCAGCCAGATGATGAGCAGGATGGTGAGCAGCAGCGGCAGGAAGGCCAGCACCCCGGCCAGCAGCGTGCCGCCCACATGTTTCATCGCACGACTGAACATGACTGATTACCCCAGGCGTTTCAGTACATTATCGATGAAAGCCTGGGTGCTGCCCAGGTAATTGCTGGGGTCGCACAGCATGGCCACCTGTTGCGGCGTCAGCCGGCCGGCCACTTGCGGGTCCATCAGCAGGGCATTGGCCAGCGGCAGGCCCTGGGCCAGCGCCACGTCGCAGGCGTGGTGGACCACGTGGTGGGCTTCGCCACGGCCCAGCGCCGGGGCCAGGCCCATCATCACCTGCTCGGAGACGATCAGGCCGCCGGTGCTTTCCAGGTTCTGCCGCATGCGGCGGGCATCCACGGTCAGGCCCTCGGCGATGACGCGGGCCTGGGTGAGGGCACCATGGGTGAGCAGGAAGGCCTGGCCGATGGCGAGTGGCTCGGACTGCCAGGGGCCGGTGCCGCGTTCCTGGTCCTGCGCCATGGCGCTGAGCATTTGCGGCACCAGGGCGTGCACACCGCGGGCCTGGGCCAGGATGTATTCGCAGGAAATCGGGTTGCGCTTCTGCGGCATGGTGGAGGAGCCGCCACGGCCATCCACATGCGGCTCGGCCACCTCGGCCACCTCGGTCTGCATCATCAGCATGACATCGGTGGCGAGCTTGGACAGGCTGCCGGCGAGCAGGCCGAGGAAGCAGACGGCTTCGGCCAGGCCGTCTCGGGAGACGTGCCAGGGGATGTCGGGCACGGCCAGGCCGAGCTCATTGCCCAGTTCATGCTGCACCTGGATGCCGCCGCCGCCGAGGCTGGCCAGGGTGCCGGCGGCGCCGCCGAATTGCAGGCGCTCGACCCGGGGGCGGAGCTGTTCCAGCCGTTCCTGCATGGTGATGAGGGGGCTGAGCCAGACCGCGACCTTGTAGCCGAAGGTGACCGGCAGCGCCTGTTGCAGATGGGTGCGCCCGGCCATGACGGTGTGGCGCTGGGCATAGGCCAGCTTTCCCAGCGCGGTGTTCAGGCCCATGAGGTCGGCGCGGATGAGGCTGAGCGCCTGGCGGACCTGGAGCACCACGGCGGTGTCCATGATGTCCTGCGTGGTGGCGCCCCAATGGGTCCAGCGCCCGGCATCGGGGCCGGCCAGCATGGAGAGCTGGCGCACCAGGCCAACCACGGGGTAGCCGGTGTTGCGGGTGGCGGCGGCGAGGTCGGGCAGGTCGAGCCGGTCAACCACCGCGGCCTGGCTGATGGCGGCGGCGGCTTCCGGCGGGACAATGCCGAGCCGGGCCTGGGCGCGGGCCAGGGCGGCCTCCACATCCAGCATGCGTTGCAGGAAGGCGCGCTCGCCCATGGCGGCGCGCATGGCATCGGTGCCGTAGAGCGCACCGAGGACGGGGCTGTCGGCTGGGTTCACACTCATTTACTTCCTCCGCCGGCTTGCAGGCGCATGCCGGTATTGATGCCCAGCCGCAGCAGCAGCGAGACGAAGTGATAGACGGTTTTGAAGGCGAGGACGGGCAGGATGCTGTCTCGGCCACCGCGCAGATTGCCGGCGAGGAGCGAAATCAGGCCATCCTTCATGCGCAGGCGGTTGCCCGGTTCCATGAACAGCATGCGCAGCGCCGGGGTGTTGATGCGGTAGATCAGCCAGGCGATGCGCTGCATGCCGTGGCGGATATCCTTTTCCATCCGGCGGGCCATGGCTTCGCCGCGGCGAGGATTGTCGAGCCAGGTGTCGGCGACATCGGCGCCCATTTCGGCGGCGTTCATGGCCAGCAGCACGCCGGAGGAGAAGACAGGGTCGAGGAAGGCGAAACTGTCGCCGATCATCAGCCAGCCGGGGCCGTGGCAGCTGGGATTCTGGTAGCTGAAATTGCCGGTGCTGGTGACTTCGGTGAGCATGTCGGCGTGCTTCATGCGGGCGCTGACGCTGGGGCTGGCGGCGATGCGCTGCATGAACATGTCATGCGGCGAGCCCTTGCGGTTGGCGAAGGCGCTGCGGTTGCCGACGAAGCCGACGCTCATCACGTCATCGGGCAGCGGGATGAGCCAGAACCAGCCGTCATCCACCAGATGGATGGAGATGTAGCCTTCCAACTCGCCGTCCCGCCGTTCCACGCCACGGTAATGGGCGAAGAGGGCGGCGGTGGAGTTGAACTTGTTGGCGCTTTTGCCGCCGAGTTTGTTGGCCAGCAGGGTGTCTCGGCCGGTGGCGTCCAGCAGGTAGCGCGGGGCGTAGTGCTGCGGGATGCCTTCGGGGCCGATGGCGGTAACCTGGGCGCGGCCACCGGGCGGGGCGAACTGAACCTCGGTGACGCGGGTGCGGTCGGCGGTGTGGGCGCCTTTTGCTTGCGCGGTGCGCCAGAGGAGTTGGTCGAACTCAGCGCGGGGGACTTGCCAGGAGGAGGTGTAAACCTTGTCGAGCCCCTCGGCGAAGGAGAAGCGGACGCGCTGGCCGGTGGCGTCGGAGACGAATTCGGCGCCGGGCTTGTGCACGCCAATGGCGGCCACCTGCTCGCGCAGGCCCAGGCGGTCAAAGATTTTGGTGTTGCGGGGCAGCAGGCTTTCACCAATGTGGAAGCGCGGGTGTTCGTCCTTTTCCAGCAGCACCACGTTGCGGCCGCGTTCGGCCAGCAGGGCGGCGGCGGTGCTGCCGGCGGGGCCGCCACCGATGATCAGAACATCGCATTCCTGGGCTGTCATGCTCATCCCATGCCTCCGTTGATGGAGATTGCCTGGCCGGTGATATAGCCCGCCTGGTCTGAGGCGAGGAAGTTAATCAGGTCGGCCACTTCCTCGGGCCGGCCGGCGCGGCGGGCGGGAACGATTTCGGCGATGCGCTTGGCGTCCATGGCCTGTTCCACCGCCGGGGAGGCGATGATGCCAGGGGCGACGGCATTGGCGGTGACGCCACGGCTGGCGACTTCCCGCGCCAGGGACTTCACCGCGCCGATGAGCCCGGCCTTGGCTGCGCCGTAATTCACCTGGCCGCGATTGCCGAGTATGGCGGTGACCGAGGAGACGGCGATGATGCGGCCCCAGCGCGTGGCCAGCATGGGCAGCAGCAGCGGCTGCACCACGGCGTAGAAGCCACCGAGCGAAACATCCAGCACGCTTTGCCATTGCACCGGGCTCATGCCGGCGAAGGGGGCGTCGGCATGGGTGCCGGCATTGTGCACCACCACCTGGGGCACGCCCTTGGCCAGCAGCAACTGCATGGCGGCGTGGGTGGCGGGTTGGTCGGCCAGGTCGCAGGCCAGGGCCTCGGCGCTATGGCCGGCGGCGGTGAGTTCAGCGGCCAGGGCCTGCGCGCGTTCGGCGCCGGCATGGGCGTGGATGATGACGTGCAGGCCGGAGGCGGCGAGGCGGCGGGTGATGGCGGCGCCGAGCGGGCTAGCACCGCCGGTGATGAGGGCGCGCCTCATGCTGTGTGCAGGCAGGCGGTGCCTGCATGCCGATCGATCGCTGGCCGGGAGGTGGGGCGGCGCTTCATGCCGGGCGAGAGAGCGCGATGGCGGCGCGGCCTTGCAGCAGCGGGCGGTGGTCCGCCGTGGCCAGGGTAAATGCGTAGAGCAAGCCGGACGCCTCCCTGTGTTGCAACTGCGCGGCGATTCGCAGCCGGCCATGGGCGGGATCATCCAGCCATTCCGCCTGCAGCGCCACTTCGCGCAGGCTGGCCAGAAAGCCCACCGGCTGTGGCTGGCCACCGGCCGTAAGCGCGCCGTGCAGCGCGGCGGCCTGCATGGCGTATTCAATGCCGGCCTCGGCGCCCAGGCGGCCGGCGCGGCGCAGCGGGTTGCTGGCTTCCAGGTGGCTGCTGGCGCGGCAGGTGATGTTTTCGGCGTCCCATGCCTCCAACTGGTCCAGCAGCACCATGGCGCCGGCATGGGGCAGCAGGGCGGCAATGCCGGCGCGCTGCATCACCAGCTGAGGCGCAGCGCCAGGCTGCCCTCCAGATAGGGCAGGGCGGGGAGTTCGGCTTCGTGCCGGGCCAGGGCTTCCAGCAGCGGCAGGGCGCGGGCGCAGGCATTGCCGGCCACCAGCGCGGCCAGGCCGGGGGTGCGGGGGCTGGGCAGGGTGGCCGGGGTTTCCGGCTGCCAGTGCAGGTGCAGCCGGGCCAGGGCGGTGCCCGCGCCGAAGCCGGGTGGGGCCAGCACCAGCCCGGCGGCGAAGGGCGCCAAGGTGGGGCGGCAGGCATCCAGCGGCGGCGGCAGGGGGTGGTCGTACACGCACAACAGCAGGGGGCGGTTGGTGGTGGTGACCTCGGCCAGCGCTTTGAGCAGGCCGGCGGCGTAGCTGTCGTCGCCCAGGCCCAGGCAGGTGGCGGGGTGGGGGTTGCCGGTGCCGATGCTCCAATAGCCGGCGGCGGCGTTGTGCACCGAGTTGTGGAATTGCGTGGGCGAGACGGCGCGGGGCTGCTGGCCGGCGGCGGCCAGGGCTTCCAGGATGCTGCCGACCACCACCGCGTCGCCATGGCCGCTGGCGAAGACGCTGGGCAGGCTTTCCGGCGGCAGGGCGCTGGCGGCGGTGGCTTCCTGCGCCACGGCCAGGGCCAGGCGCACCACCGGGCCGGCGCGGCGGCGTTCCGTGGCGGCCAGCACGGCAGGGGCGGGCGGCGGCGAGGCGCGGAAGGCGTAGGGCTGGGTGCCGGCCAGGATGGGCGCGCTGGCGGCCCAGCCTTCCAGCCCTGGGCCCCAGATGGCCACGCCCAGGATATCGGCGCTGAGCGCGGTCATGGCAGCGGCCCCAGCACCAGGCTGCAATTGGTGCCGCCGAAGCCGAAGGCATTGGCCAGCACATGCCGCATCGGGGCGGTGCGCGTGGTGGTGAGGGTGTTGCTGCGGAAGCTGGGGTCTGCCGCCGTGAGGCCGAGGCTGGCGGGGATGAAGCCCTGGGCCACGCAGTCCCGCGCCATCACCAGGCCGAGGATGCCGCAGGCGCCCAGCGTGTGGCCGGTATAGCCCTTGGTGGAACTGCACGGCGTGGCGGGGCCGCATACCGCCAGCACGGCCTGGTCCTCCATGGCGTCGTTCGCGCGGGTGCCGGTGCCGTGCAGGTGGACCCAGTCGATGGCCTCGGGGGCCAGGCTGGCGCTGGCCAGGGCCTGGCGCATGGCGGCAACGGCGCCGGCGCCTTCGGGGTGGGGAGAGGACATGTGGTAGCCGTCGCTGCTCGCACCCGCGCCGAGCAGGGCGAAGCCCTGGCCAGGGATGGGACCAGTGGCGCGTTCCAGCAGGGCAAAGCCGGAGGCCTCGCCAATGGAGATGCCGGCGCGGTCGGCGGCGCCGGGGCGGCAGGGGGTGGCGGCGATGAGTTCCAGCGCGGCGAAGCCTTGCAAGGTCATGCGGCACAGGCTGTCGGCGCCGCCGACCACCGCGGCATCGCAGAGCCCGGCTTCGATGAGTTGGGCGGCGTCCATGCAGGCGCGGGCCGAGGAGGCGCAGGCGGTGGAGACCATGAACAGCGGGCCGCGCAGGCCGAGCCATTGCCGGGTGAAATTGCCCAGCGAGGCGAGGTCCTGGGTGTGGGCGTAGTCGAAGCTGGGCGGCAGGGCGCCGTTGGCGTCGCGGGCGGCGTAGGCATCCTCGGCGGCGGTGACGCCGGAGGTGCTGGTGCCGAGCACCACCGCCACGCGATGCGCGCCATGCCGGGCGGCGGCAGCGGCCACGGCCTGGGTGAAGCCATCGGCGGTGAGGGCGAGCAGGGCGAGGCGGTTGTTGCGGCAGTCAAACTGCGCGAAGGCGGCGGGCAGGGGCGCCTGTTCCAGCCCGGGGACGCGGCCGATGAAGCCGCCGACGGCGGGTTCGTAATTGTTCGGCGTCAGGCCGCCTTGGCCCTGCCGCAGCGCCCGGGCCTGGGCGGCGGCGCCCACGCCAAGGGCCGAGACGGCGGTGGCGGCCGAGATATGGAGCGGCTGCATCAGGCCTGCTGCCGCGTGGGCGCGGTGCCGGCGAAGAGGAAGGCGAAGCACATGGCCAGCACGGCGCCCAGCGCCACGGTTACCCCGATGTCGCGCAGCAGCGGGGTTTCGCAAAGGGCAAGCAGGCCGAAGGTCAACAGGGTCATCGCGTTGCAGGTTACCAGGGTTCGCAGGGTGCGGGCCCGTTCTTCGTGGTCCAGCAGGGGCCGTGCGA
>CANFIE010000184.1 GCA_947446625.1 Acetobacteraceae bacterium
CATGGCGTTCCAGGTGGTACATGGCCCGGTGCCACCACAAATGGTGCATCAGGTTGTTGCCGCCTTCCCAGTGCTGTTCCAGCCCGGCGATCCAGGCGATGCCTTCGCCACGCCGGCCCTGCATTTCCAGCACATGCGCCACGGCATGCGCGGCCCACAGGTCGCCGGGGTCGAGCGCAATGGCTTCGCGCCCGGCGGCTTCGGCGGCGGTGTATTCACCGCATTCCTCGCTGGCGAAGGACCGGCAGGCGAGGATGCTGCCCCAGCCCGGCATGGCGCAGCTCCAGCGCGGCTGCACGCTGTTCACCGCCGCCAGCATCCAGTCCGGCCGGCCGGCCCAGAAGCTGACGAAGTGGTGCATGCGGAAGGCCAGGATATCGTGCGGGTATTCGCCGATGATCTGCTGCCATATCCGCAGCGCCTGATGCACGTCATTCGCCACCCAGGCTTCCAGCGCCGCCACATGCGCCTGCTCGCGGGGGGTTTGCGCGCCGGGGCGGGCTTTCAGCAGGCTGTCGGCGGCCAGGGGCACACCGGCCAGCTTGTGGCCCAGCAGGGTGAAGCCACCCTGGGCCACGCGCAGCATGGTGCAGCCGGGGTCCAGTGCCAGCGCCGCCTTCAGGCGCTGCGGCGTGTCGGCACGGTATTTCAGGTAGCCCTCAATCACGGTGTCATAGCCGCTGACCACCGCGGCGGAAGCGGCGGTCATGCTCAGGCCCTGGGCGTCCTTCATGCTGCTTCTCCTGCTGCCAGCCATTGGGCCAGCACGCCAATGGCCGCCATCAGGTCCGGCGTTTCCATGGCTTCGTGGGGGTTGTGGCTGCCATTCTGGTTGCGCACCAGCAGCATGCCGGTGGGCACGCCGCTGGCGGCAAAGTTGTTGGCGTCGTGGCTGCCAGGGCTGTTCAACTGCACCCCGGGCAGGTTCAGCCGGGCGGCGGCGGCGCCCAGGCCGGTAATCAGCGCGGGGTCCATCAGCCCCGGCGCGGCGGCACTGCGGGTGCCGAGCTCAATCCGCACCCCGCGCCGGGCAGCCACGCGGGCCACGGCGGCGCCAAGCTGGGCTTCCAGCGCCACCAGGTGGTCGGCGGCATAGGCGCGCAGGTCCAGGCTCATCTCAAAGCTGCCGGAAACCGAGGTCAGGCTGTGCCGGTCGTTCGGCGTATGGAAGCGGCCGATGGTGACCGCCATGGGCCGCCCCTCGGCTTCCTCGGCCAGCCACAGCTTTTCCAATTCCAGCGAAAGGTCGGCGCCCGCCAGTGCGGCATCATGCCGGAAGCGATGTGGCAGGCCGGTATGCGCTTCCTCACCGGCAATGCGAATGAAGGGGTGGCGCAGATTGCCGGGGTTGGCCAGGCACACCGCCATGGGGGCGCCCGCTTCAATCAACTGTGGCGCCTGCTCGATATGCACTTCCAGATAGGCGCCGATGCTCGCCGGGTCACGCAATGGCGTGCCCTGCCACAGCCGCGAGGAATCACCGCCACAGGCGTCGATGCTTTCGGCCAAGGTCAGCCCGCTGCGGGCATGGCGCAATTCCAGCGCGCCGCCGGGCAGCCGGGCCAGCAGGGCGCGGCTGCCAATCAGGCCAAGGCCGAACCACACCGCTTCCTCGCAGCGCAGCGCCAGTACCTCGATATCGCGCCGGGGCTTGATGCCCGCTGCCTGCAACGCCGCCACGGCGCCAATGCCGGCGATAACCCCGGCGGCGCCATCGAAATTGCCGCCCTGCACCACGCTGTCGAGGTGGGAGCCGATCAGCACCGGCTTCTGCCGCGCCTCCTTCGCCGCCCAGCGCAGCGAGAGGTTGGCGGCGGCATCGGTGCTGATACTCATGCCCAGCGCGGCGCCGGCGGCCGCAATCAGCTTCTGCGCCTGGTTCTCGCCCTGGCCGAAGGCTTCACGCGTGATCCCCGGCGGGTCGGCGCCAATCTCGGCCACGCCATCCAGCAGGCGCTGCACCAGGCCTTGCTGGGCCGAAACTGCTGCTGAGAGGCTCATAGCCCAAACTCCTGCAATACCGCCTCGGTATGCTCGCCCAGGCCCGGGGCGGCTACACTCCAGGGGCCAAGGCCGGGCAGGGCGGGGAAGGGCATGCGGCCAAGCCCCGGCTGGTCCAGCGGAATGGCGGCATTGGTGGCCTGCACATGCGCGTCGGCCAGCCAGTCCAGCGGCGTATTCACCTGGTCGCACAGCATGCGCGCGGCATGGAAACGCGGCAGCCATTCGGTGCTGGGCCGGCGCATGAAGGCGGCGCGGATCAGCGGCAGCAGCGCCTCGCGGTTCTGCGCCCGGTCGGGGAAGGTGGCGAAGCGCGGGTCCTGGCTCAAGTCGTCCAACTCCAGGACCTGGCAGAGCAGCACGAAATCCGGCTCGCGCAGCAGGCCGAACATCACCCAGCGGCCATCATTGGCCTGGTAGGCGCCGGAAGGCGTGTTCAGCGCGCCGGGCGCTTTGCCCAGAAACCCCCATTCCGCCACGTTGTAGCCCAGCAGCGCCGCCGAGGCCTGGTGCAGTGAGACATCCAGCACCCGGCGTTGCGGCGCGGCGCCGGTCATCCGGTCGCGCTGCTGTTCCGCCAGCGCCGCCTGCACCGCCACCATGGCGGAAAGCCCGGTGACCATATCCACGGTGAAGAACGGCCCGGTGCGATGCGGCACGCCATCCATGCCCTGGTTCATCGCCACCATGCCGGTAAAGGCCTGGGCGATGCTGTCGGTGCAGGGGCGTTCGCTGTACGGCCCGGTCTGGCCGAAGCCGGAAATGGAAAGGAACACCACATCCGCCTTGCCGGCTTCGGGCGTAATGCCAATGCGCTTGGCCACGCCCGGGCGAAACGCCTCCAGCATCACATCGGCCCCCGCCGCCAGGGCGGCCAGCTTCTGCTGGTCGGCCGGCAGGGCCAAATCCAGCATTACGCTGCGCTTGCCGCGGTTGAAGGCGGTGTGCATCACGCTGGCGGTGCCCGCCTTACTGGAAAGTCCACGCGACCAATCCCCGGCCGGTGGTTCCACCTTCACCACCGTGGCGCCCAGCGCCGCCAGTTGCGTGGCGCAGTAGGGGCCGGCGATGCCCTGGCTGGTATCAAGCACGAACAGGCCCTGATAAGGCTGCATTGGGTTTCCTTGGCCGCGTTTCGGCCTATCCTGCCACCCCAACAGGTTTAGGGAAGGGTCGTTGGCATGTGGGCTTCGCGCCGGGGTATTTTGGCGGGGCTGCTGGCGGCCCCCGCCGTGCTGAAAACGGCAGAGGCCCAAGGAATTTGGCCCGCCCGCCCCACTCGTTTCATTGTGCCCTACCCGCCGGGCGGCCCCACCGACATCATGGGCCGCGTGGTCGCCACCCAGCTTACCCGCGACCTGCCGCACCCGGTGGTGGTGGAGAACAAGGCCGGCGCCGCCGGCACCATCGGCAGCCATGAGGTTGCCCGCGCCCAGCCGGATGGCACCACCTTCCTGGTCAATGCCTCGGCGCATTGCATCGTGCCGCACATGATGCGCCTGCCGTTTGACGCGCTGGCCGACTTCACCCCCATCACCAACATTGCCCTGGTGCCGCTGATGCTGGTGGTAACGCCCAGCCTGCCGGTGCATTCGGTGGCTGAATTGGTGGCCTATGCCCGGGCCAATCCGGGCCGGCTCTCCTACGCCTCTTCCTCCAATGGCGGGGCGCCGCATTTGGCCGGGGAGTTGTTCAAGCAACTCGCCGGGGTGGAGATGCAGCACGTGCCCTACCGGGGCAGCGGCCAGGCCATGCCGGATTTGCTGGCCGGCAATGTGCAGGTGATGTTCGACAGCATGCCAAGCAGTGCCGGCGCGGTGCGAGACGGCAAGCTGCGCGCCCTGGCGGTTACCACCACCGGGCGCCAGCCCGCCTTCCCCGCCCTGCCCACCGTGGCCGAGGCCGGGGTGCCGGGCTACGAGATCTCCACCTGGTACGCCATTTGGGCGCCGCCCGGCATGGCGCCGGCGCTGGCCACAGCGGTACAGCAGGCCGTGGCCCAGGCGCTGCGCGGCGCCGAAGCCCAGGCCCGCATGGCCGCGCTGGGTGCCGTGCCGGTGGCCGATACGCCGGCGCATTTCGCCGCCTTCTGCGCCACCGAATATGCCCGCTGGGGCAAGCTGGTGCGCGACGCCAACATCAAGGCCGATTGACCCATGCGTGCAGTTGTTTGCGAAAGCTGGCGGGAATTCGACCAGCTTGAACTGAAGGACATCCCGCCGCCGCCACTGCGCCCCGGCGCGGTGCGGATCAAGGTGGTGGCCGCCGGCATTTCCTTCGCCACCCAGCTGGTGGTGGCGGGCAAGTACCAGCGCAAGCCGCCACTGCCCTTCACCCCGGGCACCGAGGTGGCCGGCACCGTGCTGGAATCGGCGCCCGACGTGCCGCACCCGCTGCCGCCCGGCACCCGGGTTTTCGCGGTGGCGGATTGGGGCGCCATGGCCGAGGAAGTGGTGGTGGATGCCATCCATGTGGTGCCGGTGCCTGATGGCCTGCCGCTGGAGGCCGCCGTGGCCTTTCCCATCAGCTACCCCACCGCCGGCAGCGCGCTGCTGTGGCGGGCCAAGTTGCAGCCCGGCCAATGGCTGCTGGTGCAGGGCGCGGCCGGTGGCGTGGGGCTGGCGGCGGTGGAGATTGCCAAGGCGCTCGGCGCGCATGTCATCGCCCGCGCCGGCGCGACGAAGCACGAGATGCTGCGCGCCCGCGGCGCCGATGCGGTGCTGGACAGCGCCCTGCCATTCAAGGACGAGGTGCGCCGCATGACCGGCGGGCGCGGCGTGGATGTGGTGCTGGACGTACTGGGCGGCGCGGCGTTTGACGAAGGCCTGCGCTGCCTGGCCGATGGCGGCACGCTCCTGACGCTGGGCTACGCCGCCGGCGGCATTCCGCAACTGGGCGTGAACCTGCTGCTGCTGAAGAACATCGCCGTGGCCGGGGTGAATTGGGGCGCCTATGTCGGCTGGTCGCCGGGCTACAACCGGCAGGACTGGGCGGCGCAATGCCAGGCGCTGTGGGCGCAGCTCACCACCTGGTGGGCCGCCGGAAAACTACGGCCCGAGGTTCACGCCGCCTTTCCGCTTGAGCAATTCCGCGAGGCCATGGCCGAGGTGAGCGGGCGCCGCTCGGTCGGCCGCGTCATCGTGCGGCCCTGAGCATGCCCGCCCCGCCGCAGCAGGTGGATATGCGCGTGATGGCGGCCATCGTGGCCAGCGCGCTGTTCATGCAGAACCTGGACAGCGCCGCCATCATCACCGCTTTGCCCAGCATGGCGCGGGATTTGGGCGAGGAACCGGCGCGGCTGGGCGTGGCCATTACCAGCTACCTCGTCAGCATCACCGTGTTCATCCCCCTGAGCGGCTGGGTCGCCGACCGCTTTGGCGCCAAGCGTGTGTTCATGCTGGCCATTGCGCTGTTCACCCTGGCCAGCCTGGCCTGTGGTCGCTCCACCGGGCTTGGCGAGTTGGTGGCCGCCCGCGTGGTGCAGGGGCTGGGCGGCGCCATGATGGTGCCGGTGGCGCGGCTGCTGCTGCTGCGCCGCGTCCGCAAGGAGGAGATGCTGACCGCCATGACCTGGCTGACCATGCCGGCCATGATCGGCCCGGTCAGCGGCCCGCCCTTGGGTGGCTTTCTTACGGATGCCTTCGGTTGGCGCAGCGTGTTCTACATCAACCTGCCCATCGGCATTCTGGGCCTGGGCATGGTGGCGTGGAAAATCCCGCATGTGCCCGCCACCAACCCCGGCCCGCCGGATATTCGCGGCCTGCTGCTGATTGGCATTTCCCTGGCGCTGCTGATGTTTGGCGTGGAGACGGTGGGGCGCGGGGTGTTTCCGCCCTGGGTGCCACTCAGCAGCCTGGGTGCCGGGCTGGCGTTGGGCGTGCTGGCGGTGCGGCATTGCCGGGGCCGGGCGCGGCCGGCGGTGGATTTCTCGCTGCTGGCCATTCCCACCTTCAACCAGGCCACGCTGGCCGGCAGCGTGTTCCGCGCCGGCGCAGGAGCCACGCCCTTTCTGGTGCCCATGCTGCTGCAACTGGGCTTTGGCCGCAGCGCCGCCGAGGCCGGGCTGGTGTCCTTCGCCACCGCCCTCGGCGCCATGGCGATGAAGCCGCTGGCCCGGCCCATTTTGCGGCGCTTCGGCTTCCGCACCGCGCTGGCGGCCAATACGCTGCTGGCGGCGGCGGGCATTGCGGTGTGCGCCGCCTTCACCCCGGCCTGGCCGGTGATGGCCATATTCCTGCTGCTGGCGCTGGGTGGGCTGTCACGCAGTTTGCAGTTCACCGCGCTGAACACGCTGGCCTTTGCGGATGTGCCGCAGCCCCGGCTTTCCTCTGCCACCAGCTTCTTTGGCACGGCGCAGCAGCTTTCCCCGGCGCTGGGGGTGGTGCTGGCCACTGCCAGCCTGGAAGCCAGCGCCGCGCTGCATGGCCGCCACGGGCTGGTGACCGCCGACTTTTCCTGGGCCTTCCTGATCTCGGCCATTGTGGTGGCCGGCGCCGCGCCCTTCTTCCTGCGCCTCCGCGCCGATGCCGGCGAGCAGGTGAGCGGTCACGCAGCCAGGTAGTCCCGCCCCCGCCTCCGCCCCCGCCCGCAGGGCCGGGGGCGCATTATCAAAAAAGTTCCATCAGCTTGGTGTGGTCGCTGAGGTCGGCGGGGGTGCCGGTGAAGATGAAGCGCCCGCTGCGCATCACCATCACCCGGTCGGAAACCGCGAAGGCCTCGCGCACATTCTGCTCCACCAGCAGAATCGCCACGCCGCGTTCCTGCCGCAGCCGGGCGATGGGTTCGATCAAATCCTGGAACAGCTTGGGCGCCAGGCCGATGCTGGGCTCATCCAGCAGTAGCACCTTCGGCTTGGTCAGCAGCGCGCGGGCAATGCTCACCATCTGCTGCTGCCCGCCGGAAAGCGTGCCGGCGGTGCGCTTGGTGAACTCCTTGATGCGCGGCAGCAGTTCCAGCACGTCGTCAATCCGCGCCTCGCGCTCGCCCTTCGGCACGCCGGCCGACCACAGCGCCAGGCCGAAAATCTCCAGCACCGTCAGGTCGGGGAAGACGCCACGGCCTTCCGGCACCAACGCCACGCCGGCCGCGCCCAGCGCCGCCGGGCTGTGCTGCGCCAGGGTTTGGCCAAACACCCGAATGCCGCCGGCGCTCGGCCGATGCAGACCGAACAGCACGCGCAGCAGCGTGGATTTGCCCGCGCCGTTATGGCCAATCAGGCACAGCCCCTCGCCGGGTGCCAGCGAGAGCGAAACATCCTGCAGCACCTCGCGCCCGCCATAGCCGGCGGCCAGGCCGGTGGCTTCCAGCGCCATCACTTGCTCGGTCATGCCGCGGCCTCATGGCTGCGGTCGCCGAAGTAGATCGCGGCCAGCTTGGGGTCGTTCATGATGTCCTTCGGCGCGCCCTCGGCCAGCACCAGGCCGCGGTCGAGGAAGGCAATGCGGTCCGACAAATCCACCACCACGTCCAGGTTGTGCTCAATCAGGCAAATCGCCACGCCGCGCGCCCGCGCATCCTTCAGCAACTGGCCAAAGCGCAGCCGAGAGGACAGGTCCAGCCCCGAGGCCGGTTCATCCAGCAGCCAGATATCGGCGCCAGCGGCCAGAATGCGCGCCATGCTCAGGAACTTCCGCTCGGCATAGGCCAGGTCCACGGC
>CANFIE010000185.1 GCA_947446625.1 Acetobacteraceae bacterium
GGGTCCAGCCCCGCCTGGGTCAGGAAGTGCCGCAACTCCGTCACCTGTTCCTTCTCCAGGCTGTGCTGCACATGGTGGAAGCCGTGGGTATGTCCGCCCAGCTTCACAATCACCTGGCCATGCCCGCCATGGTTCACCTCGGCCCCGGCCTCCTCCAGCGCGGCATACACCTGCTTGGGGTCGATATTGCTGCTGGTCGGGTGGGCAAAAATGGCGTGCAGCACGTTGCGATGCTTGTGGTTCATGGCCTTGCTCCTTCAATGCCGGAAGCTTGGCAAACCCCATCGCGCCCGTCCTTGCGCGCCATCAAAACCTACCCCGCCGTGGCCACGTAGTGCTTCAATTCGGCGGCCTCCAGCTCGGCCTGCTCAATCCGCGCCTTCACCAGATCGCCAATGCTCACCATGCCCGCCACCTGGTTGCCCACCAGCACCGGCAAGTGCCGGATTCGCCGGTCGGTCATCAGCGCCAGCGCTTCGGTCACCCGGGTTTCCGGCCCAATGGTGATCACGCTGCGGGTCATCAAATGCTTGGCCAGCAATTGCGTGGTGCCCGGCCCCTGCCCGGCCATGCCGCGCACAATATCCCGCTCGCTGATAATCCCCAGCATCCCGCCACGGGGGTCCGAAACCAGTGCCGCGCCAATCCGGTGCTGCGCCAGCGTCACCGCCACCTGATGGATGGTGTCGTCCGGGTTTACCGAGACAACCTGCGCGCCCTTGCGCTTGAGAATAGCGGAAATGACCACGATGCGTCCCCTCCCTGCTCTGTCGGCGGCGCAAGCCTGCGCCCCGGCATGACAGAAAAGCAACGCAATTGCACAACCCAGGCGCGAACTCCGCGCCCGAGTCCCGCCCTCAATGCGCCGGGGGAGCCACCACCGGCGCCACGCCGGCGGTGGCCGGGGTCAGCGCCGTGGTCAGCTGGGTCTTCACCAACTCGGCAAATTTCCCATCCATCTGCACCAGTTCCGCGAAAGTACCGCGCTCGGCAATCCGCCCGGCATCAAACACCAGAATCTCGTCGGCATCCTTCACCGTGGAAAGCCGGTGCGCGATGATGAAGGTGGTGCGCCCTTCCATCAGCGCCTTCAGCGCCTTGCTCACCCGTGCCTCGGTCGCCGCATCCAGCGCGCTGGTGGCCTCGTCCAGAATCAGCACCGGCGGGTCCTTCAGCAGCGCCCGCGCAATGGCCAAACGCTGCCTTTGTCCACCGCTCAAGGAAGCACCACGCTCGCCCACCAGCGTGTCGTAGCCATTCTGCTGCCGGGTGATGAAGTCATGCGCCTCGGCCATCCGGCAGGCGCGCTCCAACTCCTCCTGCGTGGCGTCGGGCTTGCCCACCAGCAGGTTGTCGCGAATGGTGCGGTTGAACAGCATGCTCTCCTGGAACACCACGCCGATATTCTTGCGCAGGCTGTCCAGCGTCACCGCGCGCACATCGTGCCCGTCCAGCGAAATACGGCCATCCACCGGGTCCCACAGGCGCTGCAGCAGCGCCATGGCGGTGGATTTCCCCGCCCCGGTCTGGCCCACCAGCGCCACGGTCTTGCCCGGCGGCGCCTCGAAATTCACCTCGCTGAGAATGCGCGGCCCATGCGGGTAGCCAAAGCCCACATTCTCAAACACCACATGCCCGCTGGTGCGCGGCAGCACCACCGCATCCGGCGCCTCAGGCACCGAGGACCGCGCGTCCAGCACGTCAAAGAACTCGCGCAGCGCCGGCGCATGCAGCACCAGCCCGGCCACGAAGCCCACCGCGCCTTCCAGCTTGCCAATCAGCAGCCCGGCAAAGCCCATGAAGCTGACAATCTCGCCCACCGTGGCAAAGCCATCCAGGTGCAGCATGGTGCCCAGCATGAAGATGGAGATGGTGGCAATGGTGCTGGCCGCCCGGGTCAGCACGCTCACCAGCGCCCACCAGTTCAGCACCGGGAATTGCCGCTCCAGCACCTGCTGCATGATGCCGCGGAAATTCGCCATCTCGCTGGCCATGCGGGTGAAGCTCTGCACCACCATCACATTGCTCAACGCGTCCTGCGCATTGCCGGCCAACTGGCTATGGAAGCGCGTCACCTCACCCTGCGCCGCCTCGGTCTTGCGGATGACAATGGCGGTCAGCACCGCGAACAGCACCACCAGCCCAATCAGCAGCAGCGCCAGCCGCCAGTTGAGGAACAGCGTCAGCGGCAGCAGCACCAGCGCGGCGATGATGGTCGACAGATGCTCGCGGAAAAAACCCAGCCACTGGCCGAACAGGTTGTCGCTGCCAACCAGCATCACCTTCATCAGCCGGCCAGACTGGATATCGCCATGGAAGGAAAGCGGCAGCGACAGCACATGCTGGAAGAACTGCGCCATGGCCACCAGCCGGTTGCGGTGAGACATGCGGTCCGCCAGCAGCGCCACCGAAACATTGGCGCCAATGGAGGAAAGCCCCACGCTGGACCACAGCGCCAGCAGTTCCAGCGCCTGCACCCACACCGCATGGCGGTCCAGTTGCTCGGCCCGGGTCAGCACGTCAATCACCCGGCCGAACAGCACCGGCTCCAGGAATTGCAGCGCCGCCATCACCACATTGGCCAGGGCCAGGCCCACCGCCACCTTTCGGTCCGGTCCCAACTGCCCCAGCACCCGGGTATAGAGCTTGAAGAAATCCATGCCGCGCCGCCTCAGTCGGGGAACGCCCCCATATCGCCGCCAAACTAACCATGTGGGCGCCAAGGTGAAGAGCTAACCGCGCCAGGGCTTGCCCGCCCCTCAACAATCGTGCAGCAAGATTGCAAAATCGCCATCCACGCGGCCCACTTGGCCGCCTGAGGCCCGAGGAACCAGCCATGGCCGCCACCCAAGCCCGCCGTACCCTGCTGGCCAGCGCCCTGCTGCTGCCCGCCCTGGTTCCCGCCCTGGCTCGCGCCCAAACCCCGCCCGGCTGGCCCAACCGCCCTTTCCGCATGATCGTGCCCGTCCCCCCAGGCGGCACCACCGACATTCTGGCCCGCATGATGGCCGAGGGCCTGGCGCAGAACCTGGGCCAGCCCGTGGTGGCGGAAAACCGGGGCGGCGCCGGCGGCGCGGTGGGCGCCGAACTAGCCGCCCGCATGGCACCCGATGGCTATAACCTGTTCTTCGCCACCATCGGCAGCGCCGCCATCAACCCGCAACTCATGCCCCGGCTGAACTACCGGCCCGAGGATCTGGTCCCGGTCTCCCTCTTCGCCGACCTGCCCAATATCGTCTCGGTCAGCAAGCGCTCGCCCTTCACCACCCTGGCGCAGATGCTCACCCATGCCCGCGCCAACCCCGGCAAGCTCAGCTTCGCCTCCTCGGGCATCGGCTCTTCGCTGCATCTCTCCGGCGAGATGCTGAAGGCCATGGCCGGGGTGGACATGCTCCATGTTCCCTTCCGCGGCGGGTCCGACACGGCCAACGAGATCATCGCCGGCCGGGTGGATTTCGGCGTCAACAACCTGCCCAGCGCGGTGGAACTCATCCGCGCCGGGGAGATGCGCGGCCTGGCCGTCACCTCCGCCACCCGCACCCCTGCCCTGCCGGATGTGCCCACCGTGGCGGAAACCCAGGGCTTTCCCCTCGCAACCTATGAGGCCACGGCCTGGTTCGGCCTGCAGGTGCCGCGCGGCACGCCGGAAGGCGTCATCACCCGGCTCAACGCCGCGCTCAACGCCACCCTGGCCGAACCCGCCGTGCGCCAGCGCCTGACCATGCTGGGCGCCGTGCCCCAGGGCGGCCCGCCGGAAGCCTTCGCCCGCTACATCGCCGCCGAGAACATCAAGTGGCGCGACGTCATCCGCGCCAGCGGCGCCACGGCGGGGTAAGCCAGCGCTTCCCTCCGCCGCGGCTTTCGCTCACCATGGCAACCAACGGCCCGAATGGCCGACCCAAGGAAATCGTCATGCTCCTCCGCCGCCGTTCGCTGCTCGCCGCCCCCCTGCTGCTCGCCACCCCGGCCCTGGCGCAGGGCGGCTTCCCCAACAAGTCCATCCGCCTGGTGGTGGGCTTCACCCCGGCCGGCACCACCGACATCGCCGCCCGCATCCTGGCCCAGGCCCTGGGCCAGCGGCTGGGCCAGCAGGTTATTGTGGAAAACCGCCCCGGCGCCGGCAGCAACATCGCCAATGAACTGGTCGCTAAGGCCGACCCCGATGGCTACACCCTGCTGATGTCCACCATCAGCAGCGCCGCCATCAATTACGGCCTGTACGGCGCCCGCATGCCCATCAAGCCCGAGGATCTTGCCTCGGTCGGCCTGCTGCTGCGCGTGCCCAATGTCATCTTCGTCACCAACAGCCTGCCCGTCCGCTCGCTCCGGGAACTGGTGGCCTATGCCAAGGCCAACCCGGGCAAGCTGAACAATGGCAGCAGCGGCAGCGGCACAAGCCTGCACATGACCGGCGAATTGCTGAAGGCCGAGGCCGGCATCGAGATGACCCATGTGCCCTTCCGCGGTTCGGGCCCCATGCTCCAGGAAGTCATCGCCGGCCGTATCGAGGTTGCGGTGGACAACCTGCCCAGCGTCATCGGCCACCTGAAGGAAGGCCGCCTGCGCCCCCTGGCCATGACCACCGCCACCCGCAGCCCCGCCATGCCGGAAGTTCCCACCACCGCCGAGCAGGGCTTTCCGGGCGTGGAAGCCACCGCCTGGTTCGGCCTGCAGGCCCCGGCCCGCACCCCGCGTGAGATCATCACCCGCCTGGGCGCCGAAATGAACGCCGTGGTGCATGACACCGCCACCTGGGCGCGGCTGGAGGAACTGGGCGGCATGAAGCCCGATGTTGGCCCCAACCACGGCACCACACCCGAAGGTTTTGACCGCTTCATTCGCGCCGAGATCGCCAAATGGGGCGAAGTGGTGCGGCGCAGCGGCGCCACGGTGGATTAGCGCCTGATCCGCTGAGGCGGCATCGCCGGAGCGGTGAAGCAGTCCCTCAAACAACGCCGGAGCGCGCCAGGATAGTTCCGGCCAGGGGGCAACCGCCCCTTCCCCCTGGCCTAAATCTCGCGCACCATCCCCGCACAAAAAAGCAAACGGGGAAACGCCTTGCCCAGCCGTCGCACGCTCCTTGCCAGCGCCCTGGCCGCGCCGCTCGCCCTCCCTGCGGCGCTCGCCCGCGCACAGGGCGCCTGGTCCCCCACGCGCCCCATCCGCCTCGTCATCCCCTTCACCCCTGCCGGCACCACCGATCTTGTCGGCCGCATCGGCGCCGAGCGCCTGGCCGCCCGCCTCGGCCAACAGGTCATCGTGGAAAACCGCGCCGGCGCCGGCGGCAATGTCGGTGCCGAATACGTCGCCAAGGCCGAGCCGGACGGCCACACCCTGCTGCTCACCACCATCGGCACCGGCGCCATCAACTTCGCCGTCTATGGCGACAAAATGCCCTACAAGCCCGAGGATCTGCGCGCCGTCGGCATGTTCATCCGCGTGCCCAATGTGCTCATGGTGCGCAAGGGCCTGCCGGTGAACAGCATCGCCGAGCTCACCGCCCTGGCCAAAACCCGCAATGGCGGCCTGAACTACGGCACCGCCGGCATCGGCAGCAGCCCGCATGTCTGCACCGAACTCTACAAGATCATGGCCGGCATCGAGATGACGCACATCCCCTATCGCGGCAGCGCACCGATGATGACCGAACTCATGGCCGGCCGGGTTGATGTCGGCATGGACAATATCCCCTCCGCCCTGGCGCATTGCCGCGAGGGTACCGTCCACGCCCTGGCCACCACCGGCAACCGCCGCAGCGCCGTGCTGCCCAACCTGCCCACCATGCAGGAAGCCGGGCTGCCGGGCTTCGAGACCACCGCCTGGTTCGGCGTCCTCGCCCCCGCCGCCACGCCCGCCGCCGCCATCGCCCGGCTGGGGCATGAAATCGACGGCATCGTGAAGGAAGCCGCCTTCCAGGCCCGCATGGCCGAATTCGGCGGCGAACTCCCCGCCCTCACGCCCGATGGCGGCTCTTCGCCCGCCGGCTTTGAAGCCTTCATCGCCACCGAGCGCACCAAATGGGCCGATGTTGCCCGGCGCAGCGGGGCACGGGTGGAATGACCATGCAACGCCGCACACTCCTCACCGCCCTCGCCCTGCCGGCCTTCGCGCCCACCCTGGCCAGCGCCCAGGCCTGGCCCAACCGCCCCATCCGCATGCTGGTCGGCTTCCCGCCCGGCGGCACCACGGACCTGGCCGCCCGCCTGGTCAGCGAGCGCCTGACCGCCCGCCTCGGCGTGCCGGTCACGGTGGAAAACCGCCCTGGCGCCACCGGCAACATCGCCACCGAAGCCACCATCCGCGCCGAGCCGGATGGCTATACCCTGCAAACCATCAGCGCCGCCGAAGGCGCCATGAACTACACCCTGTTCGGCACCCGCATGGTGGTGAAGCCCGAGGATGTGGTGCAGGTGGGCCTGCTGATGCGCGTGCCCAACGCCTTCTTCGTGCATCCCAGCCTGCCGGTGCATTCCATCGCGGAACTCATCGCCCATGCCCGCGCCAATCCGGGCAAGCTGGCCTTCGGCAGCACCAGCCTGGGCGGCACGCCGCATATGGGCCTGGAACTCCTCAAGCTCCGCACCGGCGTCGATATCCTCCACGTCCCCTTCCGCGGCGCCGGCCCCATGCTCATCGAAGCCATGGCCGGCCGGGTGCAGGTGGGCGGCGACAACATGCCCAGCGTCATCGGCCACCTGCGGGATGGCCGGCTGCGCCCCATTGGCGTCACCAGCCTGGGCCGCAGCGCCGCCCTGCCCAACCTGCCGGCCATTGCCGAAACCGTGCCGGGCTTCGAGGCAACCGGCTGGTTCGGCGTGCACGCCCCCGCCCGCGTCCCGCGTGAGATCATCGCCAAGCTGGGCGCCGAGATCGACGCCATCACCCATGAACAGACCTACCGCCTGCGCCTGGCCGAATTGGGCGCTGACCTGCCCGCCCTGAAGCCCGATGGCGGCACCAGCCCCGAAAGCTACGCCGCCTTCACCACCAACGAGATCACCAAATGGGGCGAGGTGGTCCGCGCCAGCGGCGTGCGGGTGGAGTAATTCCACGCCTCTGCTCCGCACTTAACATCCACTCTTGTGGATTTCGCACCGCAGCATGCTAGCCTCGCGGCCATGAAACTCCATCGCCGCACCCTGCTCGCCGCCACCTTGGCAACCCCGGCCCTGGCGCAAACCGCCGCCTGGCCCAACCGCCCGCTGCGCCTGGTGGTGCCCTTCCCGCCCGGCGGCGCAACGGATGCCGTGGGCCGCCTCACCGGCTCGCTCATCGCCCAGCATCTCGGCCAGCAGGTGGTCATCGAAAATCGCGGCGGCGCCGGCGGCAACCTGGGCGCCGAACTGGCCGCCAAGGCTGAGCCGGACGGCTATACCCTGCTCATCACCACCATCAGCGCCGCCGCCATGGGGCCGCACCTCTACCCCCGCCTGGGGTATGACCCGGTGAAGGACCTCATTCCGGTGGCCCAAAGCTGCCATGTCTGCAACGGCGTCCTCGCCCGGCCAGACCTGCCCGTGGCCACGCTGCGCCAGGCGCTGGATCTCGCCCGCCAGCGCCCCGGCCAGCTCACCTCTGGCAGCCCCGGCAATGGCACTTCGGGGCATCTGGTGGCGGAATACC
>CANFIE010000186.1 GCA_947446625.1 Acetobacteraceae bacterium
GGGATGCAAATGGTACTGCTTGTGCGCATTCAGGTGGTCGCAGACCAGCCCGGTGGCGGCAAAGGCGCTGAACTGCGCCGCCACCTCGGCCCGCAGCTGCGCCCGCGCGGCGGGCGAGACCGCCAGCGTCAGCCCCAGCCCGGCCATGTCATCGCGAAACCGCCCATTGCCCTGCACCAGCGCCGGAATCCGCTCCGGCGCCAGGGTTGGCGTGCCATCGGTCAGCGTCAGATGCAGCCCCACGGCCAGGCCCGGATTGCGCCTGGCCACGGCCACGCCTTCCGCCATGGCAGGCTCGCCCACCATCAGGCTTGCGGCGGTCAGCACGCCCTCGCGGTGCGCCTGTTCCACCGCCGCGTTCACCTCGGCCGAGAGGCCAAGGTCGTCGGCGTTGAAGACCAGCCGTTTCAGGCGGCGGCGCCGGCTTTGCGCTCACGCAGGAAGTGGAAGAACTCCACCCCTTCACGCAGGCGGCGCACCAGCATCTGCCGGTCGCGGATCATCTCACCGCAGATCGAGGCGATCTTCGGCGCGCGGAAATAGAACTTCTTGTAGAACTGTTCCACGCTGGTGAAGATCTCGGTGTGGCTCAGATGCGGGTAGTGCAGCGGCGCAATCTGCACGCCGTGCGCGTCCACGTATTCGGTGTGCTCGGTATCCAGCCAACCTTCGCGGCTGGCCTGATCCCACAGGAAGGTGCCCGGGTAGGGCGCCGCCAGAGACACCTGAATGGTGTGCGGGTTGGTCTCAATGGCGAACTTGATTGTCTCCTGGATCGTCTCGGTGGTCTCACCGGGCAGGCCCAGAATGAAGGTGCCGTGGATGGCAATGCCCAAAGCGTGGCAGTCCTTGGTGAACTGCTTGGCCACCTCGATCCGCATGCCCTTCTTGATGTTGTGCAGAATCTGCTGATTGCCGCTCTCATAGCCCACCAGCAGCAGCCGCAGGCCACCGTCGCGCATCTTCTTCAGGCTGTCATAGGGCACGTTCGCCTTGGCATTGCAGCTCCAGGTCACGCCCAGCTTGCCCAACTCCTTCGCGATCGCCTCGGCGCGCGGCAGGTTGTCGGTGAAGGTGTCGTCGTCGAAGAACAACTCCTTCATCTCGGGGAAGGCCTTGAGGATGTATTTCACTTCCTCAATCACATGCCCCACCGAGCGCGTGCGGTAATTATGCCCGCCCACGGTCTGCGGCCACAGGCAGAAGGTGCAGCGGCTCTTGCAGCCACGGCCGGTGTAGATGCTGACGTAGGGGTGCTTCAGATAGCCAATGAAGTACTTCTGCCAATCCAGGTCCCGCTTGTACACCGGGCTCACCGGCGGCAGCAGGTCCATGTTCTCCAGCACCGGGCGCTCGGCATTGTGCACAATCACGCCCTGGCTGTTGCGGAAGCTCAGGCCCTTGATGTTCGCCCAGGCCTGGTCATCCGCCACGTCCTTGACCGTGAAGTCAAACTCGTTGCGCGCCACAAAGTCGATCACCGGCGCATCGCGCAGGCTTTCCTCGGCCTGCACCGCCACCTTGGCGCCGATCATGCCGATCTTCAGGTTCGGGTTCGCCGCCTTCATCGCCTCGGCCACCTTCACATCCGAGGCAAAGCTCGGCGTCGAGGTGTGCAGCACGGCCAGGTCGAAATCCTTCACCATGCCGGTCACGTCGCCCAGCGTCTGCTTGTGCGGCGGGGCGTCAACCAGCTTGGAATTCTCAATCAGCGCCGCCGGCTGGGCCAGCCAGGTCGGAAACCAGTAGCTGCGAATCTCGCGCTTGGCCTGGTAGCGCGAACCGGCGCCGCCGTCGAAGCCGTCGAAAGAGGGTGCTTGCAGAAAGAGGGTGCGCATCGTCACGTCAAGGAACCCCTTGGTAAATCAGGCTTCTGTCATGCTGCCGTCACGGCGCATGCGGTACCGTCGGCCCTGCCACGTCACCGTGCCCCGAGCCAATCCAGCTGCCCATATAGCGAAAGAAAGGCAATCGCGCAGGGGTAGAAGCACGAATCTGCACAGTGTGGCCGATATGCCAAAACTTTGGTCAACCGACCAAGCCAGCCACAGCCTTGCCGCCAGGGTCACCCCCAGCACCGCCAGCCCCCAATCCGCCAGGGCCCAACCCCTCAAGCCCCAGCAAGCAAAAGCCCAGGGCAGGGGGTGGGTCAGCGCCAGCCCCAAATAGCCCGCCGGGTTCAGCAGCCGCACCGTCCGCGCCCAGCGCAACTCATGCCCCAGCAGCGCGCCCAGGCTGGCTTCGTCCATCATGTGGTCCGGCACCACGGGGGCCACCACCACCCGCAGCCCCAGCGCCCGCACCGCTTCGCCCAGGGCGTGGTCATCGGCCAGCAGGTCGCGCAGCGCCGCAAACCCGCCCAGCGCCGCCAGGGTTTCCACCCGCAGCGCCATGGTAGCGCCGTAGCAGCCGCGCGCCTTGCCCAGGCTTTCGCCCAGCACCGCATTGGGCAGAAAATGCCAGTCTATCCCCAGGCCCGCCAGCCGGGCCCACAGCCCCGGCACCGCCGGCACGCCTTTGTACAGGCAGGTCACCAACCCCACCCCTGGCTCGGCCAGCCCGGCGGTCACCACGGTCAGCCAGTCATCGGGCACCCGCATATCGGCATCGGCCAGCACCACCACGCCGTGGCGGACCTGCGGCATCAGGTTCAGCACATTGCCCAGCTTGCGATTGGCGCCATGCACGGTGGCATCCTGCACCAGCGCCGCATCCACCCCCGGCCAGGCCGCCATGGCCGCCCGCGCCTGCGGCACCGCGCCATCCTCCGGGCTGCCCACGCCCATCAGCACCTGAAACGGCGCCGCATGCCGCTGTGCCAAGGTCGCCTCCAACCAGGCCTGTTGGCCGGGCAGGGCGCCATGCAGTGGTTTCAGTACCGTCGCCGCCAGGGCAGGGCCACCCTGGGCCGGCCCTTTGGGCCGCGCCCCCGGCGCGCAGGCCGCGCCAAACCGCCGCACCGCCCGGGCCGCCAGTAGTGTGCTGGCCACCCCGGCCAGCGCCAAGCCCGCGCACAATATCGCGAGCGCCAAGAATCCGTTCATGCCTCAGCACCATTATGGCGAAACCAGGACGTTTGCACATCGCCGCCCGCAACAGGCTCAGCTAGAATGGTCGGGCCACGAAGGACAAACCTCCCCCGCATGTCCAAATCCCCTCTTGCCGCCGCCGTGCTGCTGCTGCCGTTGCTGGGTGCCTGCGCCGCCGAAACCACCGCGCCCGCCACCACGGCCCAGACCGCCCCGCTGGACCCCGCGGACCCGTATGAGGGTCTGAACCGCCAGGTTCTGGACGTCAACCTGCAGCTTGACGACGCCATTCTGCGCCCCGTTGCCGTCGCCTATCGCGACGCCATCGGCCCCTGGCCGCGCACCCGTATCCGCCTGTTCCTGCAGAACATCGAGGAACCGGCCGTCTTCATCAACAACGTGCTGCAAGGCCGGCTGGAGGATGCGGGCGACATCGCCATCCGCTTCGTGGTCAACACCACCCTCGGCGGCGCCGGCTTCTTTGACGTCGCGACCGACCTCACCAAAACCCCGCGCCAACAGCGCGACTTTGGCCAAACCATGTATTCCTGGGGCGTGCCGGACGGCCCCTTCCTCATGGTCCCCATCCTCGGCCCCTCCAACCCGCGGGACTTCGTGGGCACCGTGGCCAATGGCTTTCTCAACCCCATCGGCTGGTTCCTGCCCTTCTATGCCAATATCGGCCGTGGCGCCGTGGGCGGGCTGGATGAGCGCGAGCAGAATATCGAGGCGCTGGACGATCTGCGCCGTGGCAGCCTGGACTTTTATGCGCGGCTACGCAGCGTCTGGGGCCAATACCGCGACGGCCAACTGGGCCGCAGCGCCGCCCAGTCCGACAATCCCGAGGTGCTGGACGACCCCGGCGCCAAGTAGCGCCGCCTAGAGCACTATGCGCCCTGTTGAGCGCATTTCGTGCTCTATAACTATTTGAAATTAGAGTAATATCCGTTCTGATGATCCCATCAGAATGGATATTGCTCTAATCCGGCGGTGCCCCTTACGCATCCGGCACCGCCGCCGGCATCTCCCGCGCCAGCGCCAGTATCAGCCGGCGCAGCCAGGCATGTCCGGCATCGGCCTCAAACCGCCGATGAAACACCAGCGAAAGCCTGGTGTGTTTCACCGCCACCGGCGGGCAGCGCAGCACCAGGCCATGCGCCGTCGCCATCTGCTGCGCCAGCCGGGCCGAAAGCGTTATCACCATGTCGGTCCCGGCCAATATCGCCGGCACGGCGGAAAGATGCGCCACTACCGCGCCCAGCCGCCGCACCTGCCCCAGTTCCGCCAGCGCCACATCCAGCGCCCCATCGCGCGAGCCATTGGGCGAATGCAGCAGATGCGGCACGCCCACAAACCGCTCCAGCGTCAGCGCCCCCTCGGCCAGCGGATGCCCCGGCCGCATCAGCGTGCAGAACGCCTCGGGCAGCAGCCGCACGCGGGTATACAGCGCCGGCGGCTCCGGCAGCACGCCCAGCGCCAACTGCGCCTCGCCCCCGGCCAGCAACGCCTCCCAATTGGTGCGGTCGGCATGCCGAAACGCCAGCAGCACCCCCGGCGCCTCCTGCGCCAGCCGGGCCAGCAGCGGCGGCGCCAGCACCGTCTCGGCATATTCTGAGAGGGCCAGGGTAAACACCCGCTGCGCTTCGGCCGGCACCCAGGGCGCCTGCGCCACCAGCGTCTCGCGCAGCCGGTCCAGCATCTCCGCAATCGGCGGCGCCAGGGAAAGCGCCAGCGCCGTCGGCTCCACGCCGCCGGGCCGGCGCAGAAACAGCTCATCCCCCAGCGCCGCCCGCAGCCGCCCCAGCGCATTGGAAACGGCCGGCTGCGAAAGCCCCAGCCGCGCCGCCGCCCGGGTCACATGCCGCTCCCGCGCCACCGCGTCGAAGACCCGCAGCAGGTTCAGGTCCAGTTGGCTGAGATCGGTCATGCCGGCGGCCTACCGCCCCTCAGGCGGCGGCGCCTGGTCGCCCTGGCCCAGCGGCCGGGTCATCAGCACGCTGTCCACCCAGCGGCCATGCTTCCACCCCACCGCCGGCAGCAGCCCGGCGGGGCTGAAGCCACAGGCGCCATGCAGCCCAATCGAGCCTGCATTGGCCGAATCCCCAATCACCGCCACCATCAGCCGGAATCCGCCAGCCTCGCACCGCGCCACCAGCGCCTGCAGCAAGCGCCGCCCAACCCCACCCCGAGTGCCGCCGGGCCGCACATAAATGCTGTTCTCCACCGCAAACCGATACGCCGGCCGCGCCCGATACGCGCTGGCATAGGCATAGCCCAGCACCGTGCCCGCCGCGTCCGTCGCCACCACATAGGGGTAGCCCCCGGCCAGTACCGCCTCGCGGCGCCTGGCCATCTCGGCGGCGCCGGGCGGTGCATATTCAAAACTGGCCAGCCCGGTGCTGACCCAGTGGCCATAAATCTCGGCAATGGCGGGAATATCCGCCGCGCCGCAGTCGCGAATGATGATGCTCATGGCACCGCAGGCTGCCGCCCCCGCCGCGCCACGGCAAGCGGCCCGGTTGTCCTGCCGCCGCCGCGCTGCTTCACTGCCGCCTCACCAAAGGTCCTCCCATGCCTGCCGGCCGCTCCACCCGCCGCATCCTGCTCGGCGGCACGCTTACCGCCCTGGCGGCCCCGGCCAGCGCGCAACCCGCGCTGCTGCCCCGGCTCACCCAGGCCGAAGCCCAATACGAACCCCGCCCGCGCGGCATCGCCATGTGCGCCGCCTGCACCCTGTTTGTCCGCCCCAACCTGTGCAAGCAGGTGGAAGGCACTGTCAGCCCCGAAGGCTGGTGCCGCCTGTTCGACATGGTGGACTGAGCATCTCCCCCAACCAATCCGCCCTGTTGGTCGGCGCTGCCGTGGGCAGTGCCGGGCTGGCCACCACCCTGCCGCTGCCGCTCTACGTGGCCTATGCCGCGCGCGGCGAATACGGTGCCGGCGCCCTGGCGTTGGCCTTCGCCGCCTATGCCGCCACGCATATGCTGGCCTCCCCCCTGCTGGGACCACTGCCTGACAGGGTTGGCCGCAAGCCCGCCATCCTGCTCGGCATGGCGCTGGCCGGGCTCTCCACCCTCATCCTCATGCTCGCCCCCACCGTGCCTGGCCTGGCCCTGGCCCGGGTGGCGCAGGGCCTGGCCATGGGCTGCATCACCGGGGCCGGCGCCGCCTGGGCGGCCGAACTCGGCGGCAACACCCCCGAGGCCGCCCGCCGCGCCGGCACCGTGCTGGCCATGGCCACCGCCGGCAGCTTCGGCCTGGGCGGGCTGCTGACCATGCTGGCGCTGCTCGGCCAACCCGGCGCGCTGCTGCCTGCCACCTTCCCGGCGCATCTGCTGGCCCTGGCGCTGCTCGCGGTCGCCGTGCTCCGCCTGCCGGAAACCCTGGCGGCCCCTCGCGGCAACCGGCTGCGCCTGCCGGCCTTCCCGCCCGGCACCCTGGCCACCACCCTGGCCATCCTGCCCGGCTGGGGCGTCACCGGGGTCGTCCTCACCACCATCCCGGTGGCGCTCACCGCCCAGGGCTTCCCCGCCGCCGGCCCCTGGGCCGCCTGCCTCATGATGCTGACCGGCGCCGCCACCCAACTGGCGCTGCGCCGCATCGAACCCCGCCGCGCCGTCCGCTACGGCCTCGGCCTCACCTGCATCGGCGCCGGGCTGGTCTTCTACGGCTCGGCCCAGGGCCTGCTTTGGCCGCTGCCGCTGGGCGCCATGCTCACTGGCGCCGCTACCTATGGCCTGATCTACCTGGGCGGCCTCGGCGCCGTCACCCAGGCCGCCGGCCATGAGCGTCCCCGCGCCACCGCCGGCTATTTCGTCATCGCCCATACCGGCTTCGGCCTCATTCCCATTGCTGTCGGCCTGGCCACCGACAGCTTCGGCCGCGGCGCCGCCCTGCTGGGCCTGTGGCTGGCGCTGGCCGCCCTGGCGCTGGTATTGGCCCTGGCCATACGGAGGACCGAGACATGACCATTCTGCGAACCGGCCCAGGCTTTCGCTTTCCCGGCGGCCATCGCGTCGGCGTGGTGTTCAACATCGCCTATGAGGGCTGGTCCCCCGGCCAGGTGCCCGGCATCGGCCCCATGGGCAACCCGCTGAAGCCCGGCGTGTTCGACGCCAATGCGGCCAGCTGGGGCAAATACGGCGCGGTGCGCGGCATCTGGCGCGCCCTGGAGATCGCCGCGAAAAACAGCGTCACCACCAGCGTCATGACCAATGGCGTGCTGGCCGAGCAATGGCCCGAGACCATCCGCGCCATCCAGTCCGGCGGGCATGAAATCGTCGCCCACAGCTACGGCATGGACGTCATTCCGGTGTACCTGGACGCTGCTGGCCAGCGCGAGAACATCGCCCGCACCACCGGCCTTATCGCCAACATCACCGGTGAAAAGCCACGCGGCTGGATCAGCCCGCGCGGCACCGGCAGCCCCGGCCACACCGCCCTGCTGGCCGAGGCCGGCTACATCCACGACGGCGACTGCAACGACGACGACATGCCCTATCTTGAGGACGGCATGGTCCGCATCCCGCTCATCATGGATGTGAACGACC
>CANFIE010000187.1 GCA_947446625.1 Acetobacteraceae bacterium
CGGTCAGACCGCGTGATTCTCCGCCGTGGCCCCGGCACCAACTACCAGGCCGAATGGGAATACAAGCGCCGTGACCTGCCGGTGGAAATCGTTGGCGAATACCAGGTCTGGCGCCAAATCCGGGATATGGACGGCACCCTGGGCTGGGTCCATTCGGCCACCCTCACCGGCCGTCGCACCTTTGTGGTCAAGGCCAATGAAGTGCTGCTCCGCCGCCGTGCCGAGGCCGATGCCACTCCGGTAGCCCGGCTGATGCCCGGCGTGGTCGGCCGCATCCGCGCCTGTGCCGAGCGCGTGCCCTGGTGCGAGGTCAGCACCGGCGAATATCGCGGCTTCGTCCCCCGCGCCGCCATCTGGGGCGTCAACGCCGAGGAAAAGGTCGGCGACTGACCGCGCCGCTTCCCCTCGTTACTGCCCCCTGTACCGCCCCCCCGGTTTTGCCCTAGCCTGCGTCGCATGAGCGAGCCCGAACACACCCCCGCAATCCACGATATCGGCGGCATCCAGCGCTTCCACTGCACCCCGGTGGAACATGACGAGGAGCCGCCCGATGAATTCGGCAAGCGGGTGGATGCGCTGCGCCAAACCCTGGCGCGCAAGGGCTTCATGAGCGTGGACGAGCTGCGCCGGGGCATCGAGAGCATCCCCGAGGCGGAATACTTCGCCCTCACCTACTACGAACGCTGGATGCGCAGCATCGCCCTGCTGATGCTGGAAAAAGGCGTGGTGAAGCCGGAGGACCTGGCATGACCCCGCGCTTTGCCCCCGGCACCCCGGTGCTGGTGAAGAATGACTGGCCCGAGGAACGCGGCCCCTGCCACATCCGCACGCCGCATTACCTGCGCGGCCGCAGCGGCCGGGTGGAACGCGTGCTCGGCGCCTTCCCCAACCCCGAGGACCTTGCCTTCGCCCGCCCGGCGGAAAAGCGCGTGCTGTACCACGTGGTCTTCGACCAGCCGGCGATCTTCACCGACGGCGTTCCCACCGACCACCTGCTGGTGGAAATATTCGAACATTGGCTGGAGGCCGCCTGAGCATGTCCGCGCCCGCCCGTACCGAAAGCCTGGCCGAGCTTGAACGCCTGGTCGCCGCCCTCATCGCCCGTGGCCACATCACCGAGGCCGAACTTGCCACCCAGCAGGCCAGCACCGACCGCGCCAGCCCGGAAAACGGCGCCCGCATGGTGGCCCGCGCCTGGCTGAACCCCGAATGGCGCGCCATGATGCTGAACAGCGGCACCAAGGCGGCCGAGGCCATCGGCGTCAACATGGTGGGCGCCCCGCCGTTGGGCGTGCTGGAGGATACCCCCGGACGCCACCACATTGTGGTCTGCACCCTGTGCAGCTGCTACCCGCGCGCCGTGCTGGGCTACCCGCCGCATTGGTACAAAAGCTTCTCCTATCGCAGCCGCGTGGTGCGTGAACCGCGTGCCGTCATGGCCGAATGGGGCCACCCGCTGCCCGACAATGTGGAACTGCGCGTGGTCGACAGCACGGCGGATTTCCGCTGGATGGTGCTGCCCATGCGACCCGCCGGCACCGAGGGCTGGACCGAGGATCAACTCGCCGCCCTGATAACGCGCGACGTGCTGGTGGGTGTGGCCCTGCCGAAGCTGCCAGCCTGAGCCACACCGCCACCGCGCCCGACGGCCTGCCGCTACCCCGGCGGCGCTTCGCCATCGTCGCCATCCTCGGGTCCATCGTCATCACGGTGCTGGACACGGCCATGGTGAACATGGCCTTGCCGGCCATCACCCGAGACCTCGGCATCTCGCCGGCCATGGCCACATGGCTGCCCAACGCCTACCTGCTGGCGGTGGTCACCACCATTTTGCCCTTGGCCTCGCTGGGGGAAAAGCTCGGCTTCCGCCGGGTTTTCCTCGGCGGCATGCTGGTGTTCTCGCTGGGCGGCATCGCCGCCTCGCTGGCGCCCAGCTTCTGGCTGCTGCTGGTCTGCCGGGTGGTGCAGGGCGTCGCCTCCTCGGCGGTGCAGGGGCTTACCGCCGGGCTGGTGCGCTACACCTATCCGGCATCGCAGCTCGGTCGCGCCATCGGCGTCAACGCCACCTCGGTCGCCATTTCCTCGGCCTCGGCCCCCAGCCTGGCCGCCATCATCCTGGCCACCGCCTCCTGGCCTCTGCTGTTCGCCGTTATCGCCCCCATTGGCCTGCTCTGCTGCCTCATTGGCTGGAAGGCGCTGCCCAATACACCGCGCAGCACCCGCCCCTTCGATTCCGCCAGCGCCTGGCTCAACATCCTCACCTTCGGCCTGCTGTTCATCGGGCTGGATATGATCTTCTCCCACACCGGCATGGCGCTGGTGCTCATTGGCATCAGTGTCTTCTCCGGCTGGCTGCTGGTGGCGCGCCAACTCACCCAGCCGGCGCCGCTGCTGCCGGTGGATTTGCTGCGTCACCCGGTCATCGGCCTGGCGGTGGCGGCCTCGGTCTGCGGCTTCGCGGCCTGGTCGGTCAGCTATGTGGCGCTGCCCTTCCTGTTGCAGGGCGCCGGGCTCTCCCAGGCGCAGACCGGCATGGTGATGACGCCCTGGCCCGTCGCCCTCGGCCTGGCCGCGCCGCTGGCGGGCAAGCTGTCCGACAAAATCCCCACCGCGCTGCTCTGTGCCGGCGGCATGCTGGCCTTCGCCGCCGCGCTGGTGGTGGTGCAGGGGCTGGACGGCACCGCGCCGCTCTGGCTGCTGGGCGCGGTGCTGGCGGTATGCGGCGGCGGCTTCGGCTTTTTCCAAACCCCCAACAACCGCACCATGTTGAGCAGCGCCCCCAAGGCGCGCAGCGGCGGTGCCGGCGGCATCCAGGCCACCGCCCGGCTGCTGGGCCACACCACCGGCACCACAGTCATGGCGCTCAGCTTCCAACTCGCGGGCGTGGGCGGCCCGCGGCTGGCGCTCGGCATCGGCATCGCCTTCGCCCTCGGCGCCGTCGGCTTCAGCCTCTCTCGCCGCGGCTTGCGCTGAACCCAGGCGCTGCTGCGGCGGCGTATTGGGCGCCCCTGCGTACCGAGTGAGTATATTCCGAGTTTTGCAACTTTCCTCCCGGAACCGCATCTGAACGGTGCGCTCGGTAGCCCCGCGCGCTCTCAGAAAGGTTCCGTCATGTCCCTTGGTATGATCCTGCTGATCATTCTGGTCATTGCCCTGCTCGGCGGCTTCACCGGCGTTGTTGGCGGCTACGGCTATGGCTACGGCCATGGCGGCGTGGGTGTACTCGGCGTCATCCTCATCGTTGTTGTCGTGCTGCTGGTCATGGGCCGTTTGTGAGGGCTTCTCCCCCGCCCGCCGCCAGCAGCTTCAACGGCCTGCTGCTGGCCGCGCTGCCTGGGTTGCGGCTGCGCGCCATGGCGCTGACGCACCACCGCTCCAATGCCGATGACCTGGTCCAGGCCGCCGTCACCTCGGCCCTCGCGGCGCGGCACTCCTTCACCATGGGCACCAATTTCCGCGCCTGGATGCTGCGTATTCTCCGCAACCACTTCATCACCACCCTGCGCCGCCGACGTGAAACGGTGGAGTTGGACGACGCCCCTCCCGCCCTGCTCGCCCGCAGCGGCGGGCAGGAGGGAGGCATCGCCTTTGCCGAGTTGCACAAATGCCTGGGCCGCCTGCCGCCCGAGCAACGCCTGGTACTGCTGCTGATCGCGGTGGAGGGCCTGTCCTACGAAGCCGCCTCCGAACAACTCGGCGTGGCGGTGGGCACCCTGAAGTCCCGCGTGTTCCGCGCCCGCACGCAACTGCGCCTGTGGCTGATGCCGGAGGAAGCCACACTCCCAACCCACCGCCCGGCCAGCCTCGGCCGGCAGCAAGCGGCGCTGGCGCATTAATCACTGTCTGGGCAGGCAGTTCACCCGGGGCCGGCCAGCCAGCCGGTCCGGTCTCAGCGCCGCAGCGGCCCAGCTTCGTTCAGCGCCAGGTTCTGCAAGGCCAGGTCGGCCGTCGCACTATCCGGAGCCAGGGTCACGGCGCGCTCCCAATCGGCGCGGGCGCCCATGGTATCGCCCTTCAACTGCCGAATGATCCCCCGCTCCAGCAGCGCCTCGGCATTGTCAGCATCGGCATCCAGCGCCCGGGCAATGTCGCGCTCAGCCTGGTCCACCTGCTCCAGGTGGCGCCAGCTGGCGGCGCGGAACACCCAGGCATCGGCGCGGTCTGGGTCCAGCCCCAAGGCGCGGTTCAGGTCCTCAATGGCTTCGTTGTAGCGGCCCAAATTGCCCAGCGCCACGGCGCGATCCACCAGCAAATCCACATCGGTGGGCGCCAGGGTCAGCGCCATGGTGGCGGCGGCAAAGGCGCGTCCGGCCTGCCCGGCCATCAACCAGGCCTGCGCCGCCTGGGCGAACACCGCGGCGCGCGCCGGCCCGCTGCCCCGGCTGCGGCTGGCCAGGGTTTCCAGCCGCTCGGCCGCCTGCGCCGGCTCACCAATGCCCAGCACCGCCAGCGCACCGCAATGCCGCGCACCCTCGCCACCGCCGGTGGCTTCCCAGGCATCGGCCATGGCCAGCGCACCACGCGGGTCGGTGCGCAGCGCCGCCAGGCAGCGCTCATATTCCTCGCCCTCGGCCAGCCGCACCGGCTCAGGCGGCAGCGGCAGCACCTCGCCCGCCTGCTCCAGCGAAGGCCGGATCAGCAGCAGCCATGCGGTGCCGAGAACAATGAGCAGAGCGGCCGCACAGGCGCCAAGCAACAGGGGGCGGGGGGTCTTCACGGCGCGCACCTTAGAGCCTGATCGCCCGCGACGGAATCAGCGAAAGCCATGAATCCGCACGACTGGCGAAAAAGCTGGCACTGGCGCCACGCCTCAATCCGCCACCCCAACCAAAAACCCGGCCCTGGCGGCTTCTGCCGGCGCCATTCCAGGCCCAGCACCTTGTTCGATCGGCTGATTCACGCCGCCGGTGATTCCACCGGCGACGATCAGACGCTAAATCCTGCAACACCGGCAGCAAGGGCTCACCATGTCAGCGCAACACCTCCTCATCGCCGGGCTGGGCTACAGCGGAATGGCCACGGCCCGTGCCGCGCTGGCCGCCGGCTGGCAGGTCAGCGGCACCGCCCGAGACCCCGCCCGCCTGACCGCACCGCCCGGCGTCACCGTCCTCCGCTTTGCCGAGGCCGCGCCTGCCTTGGCCACCGCCACCCATTTGCTGGTCACCGCCGCCCCCACTGAGGCGGGCGACCCCATCCTGGCCGCCTTCGGCCCACCGCCGGCGCTGCGCTGGGTGGGCTACATCTCCACCACCGGGGTGTACGGCAACCACAATGGCGGCTGGGTCACGGAAGCCACGCCCCCCACCCCCACGCAGGACCGCACCCGCCGCCGCCTGGCCGCCGAGCAGGCCTGGGCCGCCCTGGCCCCGCGCTGCGCCGTGGATATCCTGCGCGCCGGCGGCATCTACGGCCCCGGCCGCAGCCCCTTCGACGAACTGCGCGACGGCACCGCCCGCCGCACGGTTAAGCCCGGCCACGCCTTCAGCCGCATTCATGTGGAGGACATCGCCCAGGCCGCCCTGGCGGCCCTCGGCACCGCCGCCACCACCGGCCTGCGCACCTGCAACCTGGTGGACGACGAACCCTGCGAAAGCGCCGCCGTGGTGGAATACGCCGCCCAGTTGCTCGGCATCCAGCCGCCCCCGGCCATTCCCTTCGCCGAGGCCGAGGCGCGCATGTCGCCCATGGCCCGCAGCTTCTGGTCCGAGAATCGCCGCGTGGCCAACGCCGCCACCAAGGCGGCGCTGCACCTCAACTGGCGCTACCCCACCTACCGCGAAGGCCTAGCCGCCATATTCGCTGAGGAGTCCGGCCACCGCGCCCCATAGCAGCCCCAGGTCGCGCGGGGTGGAAAGCCGGTGGTCACCATCCTTGATGAGTTCCACCCGCACATCCTCGCTCACCAGCCGCTCGGCAATCGCCAGGCTGGTTTCCCAGGGCACGTCGGGGTCGCGCTGGCCGTGCACCAGCCGCACCGGAATCGCCAGGGGAATCGGCGCCTCCAGCAGCAGGTGGTTATGCCCTTCCTCCAGCAACCGGCGCGCAATCGGGTAGGGCGCGCCATAGGCGCTGGGCCGCAGCCACACCCCGGTGGCCGCCATCTCGGCCCGCGCCGCATCGCTCAGCCCGGCCTCAATCCGGCGCACGAAATCCGGTGCCGCCGCCACCCCCACCAGGCCGCACACCCGCCCCGGCCGGCGCAGCGCCAGCAGCAGCGCCAGCCACCCGCCCATCGAGGAACCCACCACCACCTGCGGCCTCTCGGTCAGCGCATCCAGCATCAGCGTGGCGTCATCCAGCCAGCCACCAATGGTGCCCTCGGCGAAAACCCCGCCACTGGCGCCATGCCCGGCATAGTCAAACCGCAGAAAGGCCCGGCCCTCGGCGGCACAACGCTCGGCCAGATGCTCGGCCTTGCTGCCGGTCATGTCCGAGTTGAAGCCGCCGAGAAACACCACCCCCGGCCCACGCCCCGCCAGCCGCTTGTAGGCCAGCGAAACCCCCGCCCGCGTCAGCGCGCCGCCCTGCTCAACCACGCGGCAACCCCCGCGCCGCCAGCGAGGCGAACAGCGCCCCAACCCCAAAGGTCCAGGCCGGGCATTGGTCGGTCGGCATCACGGTATTCTCCAACACCCCCAGCCGCGCCGAAGAAATCCGCACCACATCCCCGGCCTTGTGGGTGAACCCCAGCCCCGGCGCGCCGCGGTCCTTCGCCGGGGAAAATGGCGTGCCCAGAAACAGCACCGCGCCATCCGGATATTGGTGATGCGGGTTGACCAACTGCCCCACCAGCTCGGTCAAATCGCGGCTGATCGCCCCCACCGCGCCTTCCTCATCCAGCGTAAAGCCATCCGTCCCCCGGATGCTCATGCGGGTGATCCCGGCCCGCACATCCTCCAGCCCAAAGCCGGCATCAAACAGCCGCACCAGCGGCCCCAGCGCGCAGGAAGCGTTGTTGTCCTTCGCCCGCCCCAGCAACAAGGCCGAGCGACCTTCGATATCCCGCAGGTTCACGTCATTGCCCAGCGTGGCGCCCATAATCCGCCCGCTCGCCGCCACCACCAGCACCGCTTCCGGCTCCGGGTTGCTCCATTGGCTGGCGGGGTGCACCCCCACCCGCGCGCCCGGCCCCACCGCCGCCATGGGCTGGCATTTGGTGAAGATCTCGGCATCGGCGCCAATGCCCACTTCCAGGTATTGGCTCCACCAGCCCTTGGCCACCAGCGCGGCCTTGATCCGCATGGCCTCGGCGCTGCCCGGCTTCACTGCCGAAAGATCGTCGCCAATAATCCCGCGCACCTCGGCCCGCACCGCCTCGGCCTGGCTGGCATCGCCGCGGCAGCGCTCCTCAATCACCCGTTCCAGCATGCTGCGCACATAGGTCACGCCCGCCGCCTTCACCGCCTGCAAATCCACCGGCGCCAGCAGCGTGGCGCCCTCGGGCAGCACAAACGGCACGCCCCGCGCCAGCATGGCGGCAATCGGCTCGGCGCTGTTCAGCCAGGC
>CANFIE010000188.1 GCA_947446625.1 Acetobacteraceae bacterium
GATCTGCGAGGATTGGTGGTTCCCCAGCGTCAGCGAAACGCTGGCCGAAAGCGGCGCCGAAATCCTGCTCTCCATCAATGGCAGCCCTTTTGAAGTCGGCAAGATGCAGCGCCGGGTGGATTTGGCCGTGCCCCGCGTGGTGGAAACCGGGCTGCCCTTCGTGTTCCTCGCCCAGGTCTGCGGCCAGGACGAATTGGTCTTCGAGGGCGCCAGCTTCGTGCTGAACCCGGACCGCTCGCTGGCGCTGCAAATGCCCGCCTTTGCCGAGGCACTGACCGTCACTGAATGGCACCGCGAGGGCGAGCGCCTGGTCTGCGCCCCGCAGCCCGCCGCCGCGCTGCCGGGCGAACTCGAACAAATCTGGCAGGCCATGGTGCTCGGCCTGCGTGACTATGTCGGCAAAAACCGCTTCCCCGGCGTGGTGCTCGGCCTCTCCGGCGGCATCGACAGCGCCATCTCCGCCGCCGTGGCCGCCGATGCGCTGGGGCCGGACAAGGTGCGCGCGGTGATGATGCCCAGCCCCTACACCAGCACGGAAAGCCTGGAAGACGCCGCCGCCTGCGCCCGGCTGCTCGGCATCAAGTACGAGACGGTGAATATCGGCCCGGCCATGGCCGCCTTCAGCCAAATGCTGGCCCCGGCCTTTGGCGACCGCGCCCCTGACGCCACCGAGGAAAACATCCAGGCCCGCTCGCGCGGCATCACGCTGATGGCCATGTCCAACAAGTTCGGCGACATGGTTTTGACGACCGGGAATAAATCAGAAATGTCGGTCGGCTACGCCACGCTGTATGGCGACATGTGTGGCGGCTATTCCGTGCTGAAGGACATCTACAAAACCACGGTGTTCGAGCTGTGCAAGTGGCGCAACGAGAACTTCCCGCCCGGCGCGCTGGGCCCGAAGGGTGAGGTGATGCCCGAGCGCGTCATCACCAAGCCGCCCTCGGCCGAGCTCAAGCCCGACCAGAAGGACCAGGACACCCTGCCACCCTACGAGGTGCTGGACGCCATTCTGCAAGGGCTGGTGGAAGGTGAGCAGAGCGTGGACGCCCTGGTGGCCGCCGGCCATGACCGCGCCCTGGTGCTGCGGGTGTGGCGCATGCTGGATCGCGCCGAATACAAGCGCCGTCAGGCCCCGCCGGGGGTGAAGATCGGTAGCCGCGCCTTTGGCCGCGACCGTCGCTACCCCATCACCAATGGCTATACGAACCTGATCAAATGAGCGTTTTTGACAGCGGCCTGTTCGGCCCGGCCGATGGCTATGAGGTCCGCATCCTCGACCTCTCCGGCGCCAATGGCAGTGACCCGGTGGAACAAATAAAAGGCTTCCGCACGCTGGAACACGCCAACGCCTTCGCCCGCCGCTATGTGCGCGACAGCATGGACCGCTGCCGCGCCCGCGGCATGGCGCCCGAGGCCGTGCTCTCCACCTGGTTCGCCTTTGGCGAGGACGCCGAAGTGGTGGGCGGCGGCGAGCAGGCCTGGCGTAGCGCCACCGAGCTGAAGGACTTCGCCGCCCGCCGCGCCGAGGATGCCGAGGAGCGCAACTGGCGCGCGCTCGACCCGCGCCGCGACGAGGATGAGCCCGCCGAGGAGGAGGAGGAATGACCTTCACCGTCCATTGCGGCGACTTCGCTTCCGAGGAAGACGAGGACGACACCTGGGAGGTGGAGGGTTTCTCCACCCTGGCCACGGCGCAGGAATACGCCCGCCGCTTCATCCGCGCCCAAATCGAGGATCTGCGCGACGAAGCCGAGACCAGCGCGGCGCTGAAGGAAATCTACCTGATGTGGGGCGAATACGCCGCCGCCGAGGATTTCGACAGCGCCGCCTGGGTTGACTACTGCATTGCCCACCCGGCCTCTCGCAAGGCGGAAACCGACTACGACGCGCTGGACCCCAACCCGTGAAACTACGCTTTGCGCCTTCGCCTACCGGTTACCTGCATGTGGGCAATGCCCGCGTGGCCATTGCCAATTGGCTGTTCGCCCGCCAGCAGGGCGGCAAGGTGCTGCTGCGCCTGGACGATACCGACACCGCCCGCAGCAAGCCGGAATACGCCGAGGCGCTGGAGGAGGACCTGCTCTGGCTTGGCCTGGACTGGGATGAGAAGTTCAGCCAGTCCGACCGCCTGGACCGCTACGCCGCCGCCGCCGAACGCCTGAAGCGCAGCCAGCGTCTGTACCCCTGCTTTGAGAGCGAGGAGGAGCTGCGCTCCAAGCGCGAGCAGAAGCTGAAGGCCGGCCGCGCCCCGGTGTATGACCGTGGCGCGCTGAAGATCACCGAGGAGCAGATGGCCAAGGCGCTGGCCAACGGCAAGACGCCCTATTGGCGCCTGCTGATGACGCCCCGCACCCTGGAATGGGAAGACGGCGTGCTGGGCCGTCGCGCCGTGAAGCTGCCGGCGATCTCCGACCCCGTGCTGGTCCGTGCCGATGGCTCGCCGCTCTACACCTTCACCAGTGTGGTGGATGACCTCGAAAGCGGCGTCACCCACATCATCCGGGGTGAGGATCACGTCACCAATACCGGCGTGCAGATGGACTTGTGGGAGGCCCTGGGCGGTCGCGCCGGCGGGCTGCAATTCGCCCATTTGCCCCTGCTGACCGACAGCGACGGCGGCCCGCTCTCAAAACGCCTGGGCAGCCTGGCGCTCCGCCAACTGCGTCGAGACGGCATCGAGCCCGCCGCCCTGGTTGGCTACCTCGCCGCCCTGGGTACCTCGCGCGACCCGGTGGCCGCCATGCCGGCCGACCTCGTGGCCGGCTTCGACATCAACGCCATCTCGCATTCCTCGGCGCGGTTCGACATTCAGCAACTGCTCAGCCTCAACCGCAAATACCTGCATGCCGCCAGCTTTGAGAGCGTGCGCGCCCGCCTGCCGGAAGGCGCCGACGAGACCTTCTGGCTCACCGTGCGCGGCAACCTGGATCTGCTGGGCGAGGCCCGCACCTGGTTCGCGGTGATGCGCGGCGACATCGCCCCGCCGGTGCTGGAAGGGGAGGGCGAGTTCCTTCGCCTGGCCGCCGAAACCCTGCCCGCCGAGCCCTGGGACGACCAGACCTGGACGCAGTTCTACGGCGCGGTGCGGGACGCCACCGGCCGCAAGGGCAAAAGCCTGTTCCTACCGCTGCGCCTGGCGCTGACCGGAGAGGAACACGGCCCCGAGATGAAGGTGCTGCTGCCCTTCATTGGCCGGGAAAAGGCGGCGCAACGCCTGCGCCTGGCCGCCGGGGCTTGAATTTCGCCGCTGGTCGGGCGCATAAGCCCGGCCAGAATACCCGCGCCGCCGCTGCTGAAGGCTGATTGCCGCCGCTTGCCGGCGGCGCGCTTCGGTTAAGCCACTACGCCTCGCGCGCCCAGGATTCCGCCCATGCCCACGCTCACCCTGCACAACAGCCTTACCCGGCGCGACGAAGCCTTCGCGCCGATCGACGCCGAGCATGTGCGCGTCTATGTCTGCGGCCCCACGGTGTATGACCTGGCGCATCTGGGCAATGCCCGCCCGGTGGTGGTGTTTGACGTGTTGGCGCGGCTGCTGCGCCGGCTCTATCCGCGCGTCACCTATGTCCGCAACATCACCGACGTGGACGACAAGATCAACGCCCGCGCCACCGAGAGCGGCGAGCCGATCGGCGCCATCACCGCCCGCACCACGGCTGATTTCCACCGCGACATGGCCGCCCTCGGCGCCCTGCCGCCCGATATCGAGCCGCGGGCGACGCAGAGCATCGCGCCGATGCTCGCCATCATTGAAAAGCTGATCGCCCGCGGCCACGCCTATGCCAAGGACGGCCATGTGCTGTTCAGCGTGCCCAGCTTCCCGGAATACGGCCAGCTTTCCGGCCGCAGCCCGGATGAGCTGCTGGCCGGCGCCCGGGTGGAAATCGCCCCCTACAAGCAGGATGCCGGCGACTTTGTGCTGTGGAAGCCCAGCACCCCCGACCTGCCGGGCTGGGACAGCCCCTGGGGCTTCGGCCGCCCCGGCTGGCATATCGAATGCTCGGCCATGTCCTGGCAGCATCTGGGCGAAGTCTTCGACATTCATGGCGGCGGCGACGACCTGATCTTCCCGCACCACGAAAACGAAGTGGCGCAGAGCCGCTGCGCCTTCGGCACGCCGCGCATGGCCAATACCTGGCTGCACAACGGCATGCTGCGGGTGAATGGCGAGAAGATGTCGAAGTCCCTCGGCAATTTCTTCACCGTGCAGGACATCCTGGCCCGTGGCCCCTGGGCGGGCGAAGCCTTCCGCCTGCTCATCCTGCGCACGCATTATCGCGGCCTGCTGGACTTCAGCTTTGAAGGCCTGGCCGAAGCCAAGGCCGAGTTGGACGACCACTACGCCATGCTCTCCCGCGCGCCCATCGCGCCGGAAATGCCCGACGTGCAGACCGAGATGGTGGCCTGGGCGCTGGCCCCGCTCTGCGAGGACCTGAACACCCCGCTGGCCCTGGGCCGCCTGCGCGACCTGCGCACGCTGGAAAACGCCGCCACGGTGGGTGGCAGCGCCGCCGCCGTGCTGCACCGCGCCGGCAAAACCTGGCCCACCGTGCCCGGCCTGGCCGCCGCCGCCTTCCGCGAGGTGGCCGCCGCGCTCGGCCTCTGCGCCACCGCGCCAGCCATGTGGCTGCAGGGCGGCGAGGATACCGGCTGGATCGACCAGGCGATCACTGACCGTCTGGCCGCCCGCGCCGCCAAGAACTGGGCCGAGGCCGACCGGCTGCGCGACATGCTGAAGGACAAGGGGATCATCATCGAGGACAGCGCCAAGGGCACCACCTGGCGCCGCGCATGAGCCAGCCGTCCGATGATCGGAGGGCGCAGCCCGGAGATCTGAATCGGCCGGCCGAATCCCCCACCGCAGAGGACTGGCTCCACGCCCTGCAGGAAGTGCCGCTGGATGACACGCGCCGAGCCTGGCTGCGCGCGCATCTGCTGGCCCCCGCCTGCTGCGCCACGCCGGAAGCCCTGGCCGCCACCGCCGGCCGCCCCTTGGCGGAATACGCCACCCTGGCCGGCGAACTCGCCGCCGCGCTGAAGCTGGCCCCGGCCAACCCGCTGCACCTGCTGGCCGAACCCACGGAAGCCGGCCTGCGCCTGCGCCCGGAACTCGCCTTCGCCCTCGGCGCCCGCCGCGTTTCCCTGGAGGAATGGGACCGCGGCACCCGCGCCGTGCCCACCATCGTGGCGCCGCCGGGGGAAAGCCCCATCATTGTGCTGGTGCGCCCGCAACTGGCGGAAAACATCGGCGCCGTGGCCCGCGCCATGGCCAATGGCGGCTTGTTCCACCTGCGCCTGGTGGCGCCGCGAGACGGCTGGCCGCAGAACCGCGCCTGGCGCACCGCCTCGGGCGCCGACCGCATCCTGGACCACGCCACCGTCCACCCCTCCGTGGCCGATGCCGTGGCCGACTGCCACCGCGTCTTCGCCACCTGCCCGCGGCCGCGCCACATCGTGGTGCCGGTGCGCATGGCCCGCGCCGCTGCCGAGGATCTGCACGAGATCAATGGCCGCAGCCTGCGCGCTGCCGTGCTGTTCGGCCCCGAGCGTGCCGGGCTGGAAAACGACGACATGGCCTGCGCCGACACGCTGGTGCGCTACGCCCTGAACCCCGAGCACATGTCGCTCAACCTCTCCCAGGCCGTGATGGTGTTGGCCTATGAGTGGTGGACCGTCACCGAGACCACCCCCCAGCGCCACCTAATGACCAACGAAACCCGCATCGCCAACAAGGGCGAGCTGGAGGGTTTCCTCGGCCGGCTTGAGTCGGAGCTTGATGCCAGCGGCTTCCTGGCGCCGGAACACAAGCGCCCCACCATGGTGCGCAACCTGCGCCACTGGTTCCAGCGCGGCGAGGTGACCGAGCAGGAACTCCGCACCCTGCACGGCGTGGTCACCGAACTTTCGCGCGGGCGCATGCGCCGTGGCCGGCCAGACCCCGAAGCTTGAGCCGCAACCCTGCCGCTACAGGCAGGATAAAGCCCGGCCAGAACAAAGAAAAATGATCACCCGGCTTTTGGGTTGCCTTCCCCCCGCCGCTTCGTGAGACTGCCCCGATACGAGCAACCATGAGTTGCCGGACCTGGGTTGGGAGCAAAGCGGAATGCGCCGTACGAGCCGTGTAGTGTTGCTGGGTGTCGCCTGCCTCATGCCCTTGGCAGGCTGCGAGAACAACCAGCAGACCGGAGCTTTGCTGGGCGCTGGCGGTGGCGCCCTGGTGGGTGGCCTGGCCGGTCGTGCCATTGGCGGCAACCGCACCGGCGCCCTGGTGGGCATGCTGGCCGGCGCCGCCATTGGTGGCTTCGCCGGCAGCGTCATCGGCCAGCAGTTGGACGAACGCGACCGCGCCCGCGCCCAGCAGGCCACCATCGCCGTGCTCAAGGCCCCGCCGCCGCCGCCGGAGCAGATGGCGAGCTATGATCCCGGCAAGCCCGGCGACAAGCCCGAGCCGCAGGTGCGCCGCCCCAGCCGCCCCATGCCGCAGCAGCCGCGCACCCCGCCGGCCACGGCCAGTTGGCAATCCGACCAGAACAATAATCGCGGCTCGGTCACGCTGGTGGACGTCAACCGCTCGGGCAACACCGAATGCCGCACGGTGCGGGAAGTGGCCTATATCGGTGGGCGCGAAGTGGTGCAGAACAGCCGCTACTGCGATGGCGGCGACGGCAACTGGCGCCAGTCGTGAAGCCAGTCGTGACGCGCTGGGCCCGCCTGCTGGCGGCAGCCGCGCTCGGCTGGTCCGGCGTTGCCCTGGCGCAGGGGCAGGCCCCTGCGCGCGGCCCGGCGCCCGCACCTGCCGCACCCGCCCCGGTGCAAGGCACCGCGCAACGCCCGGCCGCCACCACCCCCAATGAGGCCCCCGCCACCCGGGGCCTGGATGCCGGCATTCGCAACCCGCAGCAGATGCCGACCGACTCCACAGTGCCGACCCAACCGGCGGCGGAACCGGTCCGCACCGACACCCCGGCCCGGCTCGACATGCAACTGGTTCGCCGGGGCAATGCTGTGGTGCTGCAACTGCAAGGCCCCTTCGCGGTGGGCGACGCCTCGCGGTTTGAGCAAATCCTCTCCAGCACGCCCAATATCCGGGAAGTGGTGTTCAACTCCCCCGGCGGTTCGGTGGAGGATGGCCTGCGTATTGGCCGCATGATCCGCAGCCGCCGCATGGCCACCCGGGTGCCCACCGGCGGCATGTGCGCCAGCATCTGCACCATGGCCTTCCTCGGCGGCGTGGTCCGCAAGGTGGATGTCAACGCCAATTACTGCGTCCACATGTTCCGCGTGGGCGACCCCGATGTGTATGGCCAGGTCACCGCCCTCATCCAGCAGGGCGGCACCGATGTGGCCGGACGGCTGATCGAGGATATCCAGGGCCGCGCCGCCCTGGTGGCCGCCGCCTGGGCCCGCTACCTCATTGAGATGCAGGTCTCGCTGCGGATCATGACGCCCACCTTCCGTACCAGCACCCGCGGCGTCTATTGCCTGGAACAGGACGAAC
>CANFIE010000189.1 GCA_947446625.1 Acetobacteraceae bacterium
CGCATGCTTGCCTTCAACGCCCGCCCAACTCCCAGCCCAACGGATCCACCGGGTAGACGCCCTGCCAGTAGCCGCAGAACTTCCGGCTGACGCCGTGGCGCATGCTGGCGCCCAGCACGTCCTTCACCTTCTCGGAGAAGGGCTGGCGTCGGCTGTTCTCATGCCAAGCCAGGCTGGACGCGTAGAGGTCCAGGTAGGTGCCACCGATGCGGTGGTGGATGCCCGCCGCTGACCGGCGCACCCGGCTGAAGAAGGACTCGGCCCGGTTAGTGTTGCGGCCCGGCCCGAAGGCATAGGCATCGGCGTGCGGGGTGTGGAAGGCGATGTTGAGGTCGCGCAGAGCCCGATAGACTGCATGGTCGCGCTGCCCGGCCAGCTATTTTACTCCACACAGATACCGGCCTGCCTGTGGTTCCTCGCCCGCAGCAAGAAGCCCGGTGCGGGCATGCGCGACCGGCGCGGCGAGGTGCTATTCATCGACGCCCGGAAACTCGGCACGCTGGTGGACCGCACGAGGCGGGAGTTCGGTGACGACGACATCGCCAAGATCACCGGCGCCTACCATGCGTGGCGCGGCGAGAAGGACGCGGGCACCTAGAAGCCTTGGCCGCCGACCTACGTCCTAAGCCGACCCCGGGACTGGCTCGGGAGCGCGAACGAGTTGAAATCCTAGGATGGTTTGCCCATAGCGCTTCTGATGGGTGTGCAAATCTGTGTGCAATCTGTGTGCAGCGCCCCCGATTTTATGGGTGTATGATACGGGAAAGTTACCAATTTTGGTGAAAAAACTTTAGTGAAATCAGATAGATATAAACATAGAGTCTTTTATTCCTAAAATTCCTAATCTGGGGGCCGTGGGTTCGAATCCCGCCGGGGTCACCAGTGAATTCAATGGGTTAGAGATTTTAGATTTCTAAACGGGATTGCTGTGTGCATGACGACCAAGGGTTTCGTCGCCGCACAGCTTCTGCGGTGCCCCTTCGCATCCCGCGTGTTGGATGCCGGCGCAAAACCTATCTCCTCTGCAGCGAATGCCTTACCCTTTGGCCGAAGCCAGGCGGGGAAGCGGTGATGCCGATTGCCATCATGCTGCGAGAATACGGCGGACCCAACGTGCTGCGCGCCGAGGAAGTAACCCTAGGCACCCCGGGCCCGGGCGAGTTGCGCCTGCGGCAGACCGCCATCGGCGTGAACTTCCACGATTGCTACGTTCGCTCCGGGCTGTACCGCACCCTCGCCCTGCCGGGTGTGCCGGGCATCGAGGCAGCCGGCGTGGTGGAGGAACTCGGGCCAGGCGTCGCCGGTTTCGCGCCTGGGGATCGGGTAGCCTATGTGGATCCCGGCTACGGCGCCTACACCTCAGCCCGGTTGCTGCCGGCGCGGCTGGCGGTGAAGCTGCCCGGCGCGGTCTCCGACCGGGATGCCGCCGCGGTGTTGGTGAAGGGCCTGACCGCCGAACTGCTGCTGCACGAGGTGCATCCCGTCCGTGCCGGCGACACCATCCTGGTGCAGGCCGCTGCGGGCGGGGTGGGTCGGCTGCTGTGCCAGTTGGCGTCGTCGCTCGGCGTTACCGTCATCGGCACTGTGGGCAGCGAGGCCAAAGCGATGGTGGCGCGGCAGGCGGGCTGCGCCCACACCATCCTGTACCGGCAGGAGGATTTCGTCGCCCGCGTGCGCGAGTTGACCAGCGGGCGGGGCGTGCAGGTGGCCTATGATTCCGTTGGCAAGGACACCTTCGCCGGCTCGCTCGGCTGCTTGGCCGTGCGCGGGCATCTGGTGAACTTCGGCCAAGCCTCGGGCGCTGTGCCGCCGTTTGAGGTTTCGCGCCTGGCCGTCGGCTCGTTCAGCCTGACGCGGCCGATCATGTTCCACTACCTCTCCCGTCGCCAGGAACTGGAGCGCGTGGCGGCGCGGCTGTTCGCGCGGCTGGAAGCGGGCTTGCTGACCGCCGAGCACGGTCAGGCCTTTCCGCTGGCCGAGGCCGGCGTGGCCCATGCGGCGCTGGAAGGCCGCAATGCGGGCGGGCCGTTGCAGCTGCTGCCCTGACAGCCCGACCGCGGGAGCGGTGGTGCGTCAGGCAAGGCCTTGCTGGTCGACGTGGCCAACGCCCAAGTCAAAAATCACGTCGGTGTGGCGTCAGCGCCGAACCACTGCCACCACCGCTTCGTTGCGTCGCAACGGCGGCAGAGTCCACGGCGGATCGTAGAACCAGTCACCTGCATCACCGGCGCTTTGCCAAGGCCCGTTTGCGAGTGCGACCAACAGCGCCGCGCGCTGTTCGGCGGCTGCAGCGGCGCTGGGCACGCCGCTGTAGCGCAATACCGCCATGGTCTCGGCCGGGACATCGACAAGGCGGATTTGCGGATCATTCGGTATGGGCAATGTCGCACGGCTATAGGTTGCTGGCATGAAGAAGCGGATGGCCCATCGGCCGTCACCGGCTTGCGTGGCGCCCACCGGGGCAGTCATGGCGATGCGTTCCGATGTCTGCGTCACCGGCGCGGTCATGGCGATTGTTGCGGCGGATTGGTTGCCACCAAAGATATAGCCGGCCAGCCGGCGGAAGCCATCGCTCCGTGCCGCGGTTTCCGTTGCGGAGGCGACCACGGTTTCGGCAGCCAGGCGCGGGCCGTACCGACGAATTTCCACATCGCCGCGCTGGTCGATGACCTCGAAGCGTGGTTCCTCGGTGCCACTGCGTACGCCGATCACGGTGCAGGCACTGAGCAGCAGGCTTGATAGGACGGCGAACAGGCGCATGGGGTCACAATCTCCATATGGTTTGAAATGGGGATCCCAGGCCGCCGCGAAAACCCCAGCCGACTCGCTCATGTGCCGGCGTTGAACCTGGCACCGGCCCAATCGATGGCGCCGACGCTGAGGTCAAAGATCACGCTGGCCTCGACGTTGTCGAAGCTGGAGACCGGCTCGGTGATGGCCTGCGGGCCCTCGGCCCCTGTCAGGTCATCCTAGACATGCGCAGGCGTTGCCAGGGTAAGGCGATGAATCAGGCCGCCAATCTGTCGCAGCAAGGGAAGCCAGGTCAGGTGGGATTGGCCCGGACGGCCTGCGCGTCTTCTCCGCCTTGCAGACCGGCCTTGCCGCGGCACAGAGTCATGTTGTGGTAATCCAGGATGCCGACCTGGAATACGACCCCACCAATTGGGCCGTGATGCTTGCGCTGATCACCGGGCCACAGCAGGCGGGTAGCCGTGGTTGGTCTTGCCGCGGTAGTCGATTGCGGTGACTGCGGCGCCGCGCTGCCACAACTCGCGGGCGAAGAAGCCGTCGGAAGTGCCGACATCGAGCGCGCGCTTGCCTTCAAGCCGTGCGGGCAGGCGAAGTTTGTCGAGCATGAAGGTAGGATCGTAAGAGCCGGGCGTAGCCAGCCCGGGCAAGTGCCGGGGCGGTGTGATCCACACTGGGTGCAACCGGGCGTTGGCCGCCAGCAGGACCGCGCCAATGAGGCGGATGATGGATGTCTCGGATGCAATTATGCCGACGCTGGCGGGAATGAATGTCGTTCGCGCTACCTGATAGCAAGGAGCCCGCCCAGCCTTGTGCCGGACGGGTGTCTCAGCCAACTCAGGCCGCAATTGCCGAAGCTGGGGTTTCGTGAGCGGGGAAGTTCAGTTCCACGCCAACGCCGTCGGGGTCGTCAAAAAAGAGCTGCGTGTTGTGGATGTGCGGCAGCACATTCTCGCGGAAGGTCACCTTGGCCGCCTGCAGCCGCGCCTTTACCTCGCCGAGTTCCGAGGCGGTGAAGGCCACATGGTCAAACAGCCCGGTGGGGCCAACCACCCTCTCCGGCTTGTCGGCATCTGAGGCGCGGGGACCTATGAGGTGCACCGTGGGCGTGGCCGCCGAGTAGAGCCAGTAGCCGGGGAAGTCCAATGGCGGCCGGAAGCCGACCGAGAGGCCCAGCACACCCACATAGAAGTCCTTGGTCTTTTCCAGGTCCTGGGGACGAAGGGTGTAGTGGTTCAGCCCGTGAAGCGGCATCGCAATATCTCCCTGTCTTGGCTCAGATGAAGCGTGGGTTGGCGTTGAGGCCCAACAGATGGGCGCCCACCGCCTCCAGATGCGCCATGCGGGCCTGCACCTGCTGGCCGGCGGCGTGCATGTCGCGGCATGGCCGCTCAAAGGGGTTGGACTCAAAAATCGCGGTGGTGCCGGCTTCAAGATAGGCGGCCTCGGCCACTTCCCGTGCGCGGTGGATGGCGCTGGTGGCTGCCAGACGGATTGTCACCTTGTGGTCGAAGCTAAGCTGCCCGGTCGCCTCAACCGAGGCCCAGGCATCGCGCAGCACTTCCAGCAGCCAGGACCGGGCCTGCTGCAGCTTGGCCTCGTTCTGCGCCACGAAAAGCTGGGTCACCGGGCTGTCGCGCAGCAGGGCGGTGGTGGCGGAAGGTACCTTGGTGCTGGCCAACGTCTTGAAGTCGTTCAGCATGCGCCGGGCAATGCCCATCATCACCCCGGCGAAGCAGGAAGCGTAGAGATTGGTGGTGGTGAACTGGTACAGCAGCCCGGGGTGGACCCGCTCCTCGTCCACGTCGCGGCGCACGCTGTAGTCGGCCGGCACGAACAGGTCCTTCACCCGGTAGGTGTCGCTGCCGGTGCCGCGCAGGCCGATGACATCCCAATTCGTCTCCCAGGCAATCTGGTCCTGGCGGAACAGCATGGTGCGCTCGATCGGATTGCCCTCCGCATCGCGGCGCAGCGAGCCGTCGGGTTCCTCGATCTGGCAATGCCCGCCAACCCAGCTGGCATGGTGGCCGCCACTGCCGAAGCCCCATTGGCCGGTAACGAGATAGCCGCCATCCACCACCTTGGCCTTGGCACCCTGGGCATAGCCCCAGGCCAGTGCGCCACGCGGATCCTTGCCCCAAATTTCCTGGGCGATGGCCGGCTTCACATAGGCGGCGGACATGCCGCAGATGCTGGCCTGGCCGACGCACCAGGTGGTGGAGGCATCGGCCTGGGCCATGGCTTCAAACACCTGTACCGCGTCGGCCGGGCGGGCTTCGTCGCCGCCATACTCACGCGGAATCAGGCAGCGGTAGAGGCCTTGGGCATGGACCGCATCCAGCACCGCGGGGGTCAGCCGGCGCCGCCGCTCAATCTCGTCGCTGTTGGCGCGCAACACCGGGGCAATGGCGCGAACGCGCTCGACTGGGTGCACCGCCAGCCAAGCCGGCGTCGTCAGGTTCATGTCCAGGGCCGCACTCATGCGTTTCTTCTCCTGATTTTTTATTGGTCAGTCGACCGACTATTAGACTGAGCCGCAACGGTCTGGGCTGTCAATCGGTAAACGCCAGTGGCAAAGGGGGCCGGGAAGCCGAGCTTGACCGACAAGCGGATGAGCTGCGGCTGAAGGACCCAGGCAGAGGCGCCGTACGCCGCGACTCTGTCGGCCAGGCGAACAGGCCAGAGCGCGAGCACTCCGAGCCGCGGGCTGGCCCCCAGTTGAAATCCCGGCCGCTGGCCCGCATATCGCCCCCACTTCGTCATGGCTGAGGGGATGCGACAGTGAGCGAGACGGTCGAGCGGCATGAATTCGGCGCCGAGGTCGGGCGCCTGTTGGACCTGGTGGTCCACGCGCTCTACTCCGAGCGTGAGATCTTCCTGCGCGAATTGGTGGCCAATGCGGCCGATGCGGTGGACCGCCGCCGCTTCGAGGCGCTGACCGACCCGGCCATCTCACTGCCCGCCGAGGCGCAACTCCGCATCATTCCCGATGCCGAGGCCCGCACCCTGACCATTGCCGACCCCGGCATTGGCATGGCCAAGGCCGACCTGTCCCAGCACCTGGGCACCATTGCCCGCTCTGGCACCCTGGCCTTCGCCAAGTCGCTGGCGGAAAGCCAGGCGACGGACAAGCCCAGCCTCATCGGCCAGTTCGGCGTTGGCTTCTACTCGGCCTTTATGGTGGCGGACCGGGTGGAGGTTACCAGCTGCCGCGCCGGCTCCGAGGAAGCCTGGACCTGGGCCAGCGAAGGCCGCGGCGACTACACCCTGGCCCCGGCCGAGCGCGACCAGCCCGGCACCACCATTGTGCTGCACATGAAGGAGGATGCCGGGGAGTTCCTGGAACCCTTCCGCCTGCAGGCCATCATCCGCAAATGGGCGGACCACATCACCATTCCCATCATGGTGGCACGGGATGGCAAGGACGAGCCGGCCAATGAGGGCACGGCGCTGTGGCGCAAACCCAAGGCCGAGGTGACGGAGGAACAGCACGCCGAGTTCTACCGCCACGTCGCCCATGCCTTCGATACCCCTTGGGCCACGCTGCATTGGCGGGCCGAGGGCATGCTGGAGTTCAGCGCGCTGCTCTATGTGCCGGGCATGAAGCCGTTCCAGGCGGTGGAGGATGCGCGGGAGAGCAAGCTGCGCCTGCATGTGCGCCGCATGTTCATCACCGACAGTGCCGCCCTGCTGCCGCCCTGGCTGCGCTTCATCCATGGCGTGGTTGACACCGAGGACCTGCCGCTGAATGTCAGCCGCGAGATGTTGCAGGCCACCCCGGTGCTGGCGCGCATCCGCAAGGCGGTCACTGGCCGCGTGCTGTCCGAGCTCAAGACCCGCGCCAAGGATACCGAGGACTACGCGAAGTTCTGGGAGAATTTCGGTGGCATCCTGAAGGAGGGCGTCTGGGAGGATGCCGAGCATCGCCAGGACGTGGCCGGGCTGCTGCGCTTCCGCTCCTCGGCGGTGGCGGGCTGGACCTCACTGGCGGAGTATGTGGCGCGGATGAAGGAAGGGCAGGAGGCGATCTACCTGCTGGCCGGCGATGATGCTGCGACACTGGCTGGCTCGCCGCAGCTGGAAGGCTTCCGCGCCAAGGGTGTGGAGGTGCTGCTGCTGGCCGATGGCATCGACGCCTTCTGGCCCGAGCGCCTGGGCAGCTTTGACGGCAAGAAGCTGGTCAGCATCACCCAGGGCGTTGTCGATCTCTCCAAGCTGGCCGGTGATGCGCCCGAGGGCGATGCCGCCGATGTGACGCTGTTGCTCGCCCGACTGAAGGAAGTGTTGCAGGAGGAGGTGAGCGAGGTGCGCGCCACCGACCGCCTGGTGGACAGCGCCGTGGTGCTGGCCGCCGGCCAATACGGTCCGGATTTGCAGATGCAGCGTATGCTGCGCCGTGCCGGCCGCGCCGAGGGCGCCGGGCAGCCGGTGCTGGAGATCAACCCGCGCCACCCGCTGATCCGCAAGCTGGCCGAAGCCGTGGCCACTGAGACCAACCTGGCCGAAAAGGCCGGGCTGCTGCTGGACCTGGCGCGGGTGCAGGACGGCGATGCCCCGCGCGACCCGGCCGGCTTCGCCCGCCGCGTGGCCCAGGCCTTGGCGCTGGAAGGCTAGATGTCATTGCCAAGGAGGTCATTCCTGGCGATGCGGCTGATGGGTGGCTTTCCCTTGAGTGCTGAGTGGGGCCTGGTTGTGTTGTATGCGCTGAGCCATGGGTGCATGGCGCGGCTGCGCTCGGCCGAACTGGCGA
>CANFIE010000190.1 GCA_947446625.1 Acetobacteraceae bacterium
CTGCCAGGGTTTCCGGCAGCACCGCCAATGCCGCTTCAAACTGCTTGGCGGTGCGCAATTCCTGCGCCGTTTCCAGCCGGGCGCCCAGGTCATTCGCATTGGCGGCCAGCGCCGCCTGGAACAACACCAGCGCCGCCGGCCGGTCCCCGGCCATGCGGGTCAACAAGCCGCGCATGGTGAGCAATTGCGCCCGCTGCGGCGCGCTGGGCGCATCCTCCGGCAAAACCGCCAGGGCTTCCGCTGGCTGGTTGGCCCGGCGCAATTCCTGCGCCAGTTCCAGCTTCAGCAGCAGGTCATCGGGCGCCGCCGCCACCGCGGCGCGCAGATGCTCCAGCGCTTCGGCCGGCTTGCCTTCGCGCCGCGCCTGCTGGGCGGCGGCAAGCAGTTCCTGCGGGGTCATTCAGCCTGGGGGAACCAGCGGCGGGTGTGGATCCAGGCGTTTTGCAGCGTCAGGTACATTCGCCACATCCGGTCCGGCGTAACCTGAGACTGCCGCTCCAGGTGCCAAAGCACCGCCCGGCGGTCCACCACGCAGCGCAGGCCCTGGCGCTTGATCTTGAAACAGAGGTCGGAATCCTCGAAATCCCCCACCGCGAAGGCTTCGTCGAACCCGCCCATCTCGCGGGCCAGTTCGGTGCTCAGCACCATGCAGGCGCCGGTCACCGCCTCCACCGTCTCCACCCCGCCGCCGGGGGCCGGCAGCATGCCCTTGTTGGGGTGCATGGGGAAAGGCCAATTGCCCAGGCTGGGCAGCCGCTCATAGGTCATGCTCTCATGCTGCACCGTGCCGTCCTCAAACAGCAGCAGCGCACCGACCATGCCAATGCCCGGGTCGGCGCGCAGCGTCTCCAGCATCAGGTCCAACCAGCGCGGCTCATGCGGCATCACGTCCGAGTTCAGGAAGCAGATGCTGCGCCCACGCGCCCGTTCCAGCCCCACATTATTGGCCGGGGCAAAGCCGAGATTCTCCTCCAGTGCCAGCACGCGGAAAGGAATGCCAAACTTGTTCCACGCCGCTTCGGCCAGCCCCAGCAATTCCTGCTTGCGCGGCGGGTCATCCAGCACGAACAGGAATTCATGTTGGCTCATATCCGCCGCCGACATCAGCGCCAGTTGGTAATGCATGAAGTCCATGCGGCCATAGAGCGGCACGATGATGCTGCAGTCCGGCGCTTCCGGCACCGGGCCAAAGCGCACTTCACTACACGGCCGGGGCGCCGCCAGGCGGGCCTGGTTTATGGCCAGCAGCGGCGCGCCCAATACCTGGTCGAAGGCGTGCTCAATCTCATCCGGCGCCAGCTTCACCACATCCAGAATGCGTCGCATGGCGGCCAGGCCACGGCGCAGCGGGCGCGGCACGCGGCGATACGCCACCTCGCCATTGTGCAGCTCAATCTCGGCGTAAATCACTTCGCCCGGCATCACGCAGTCCATGGCCAGGGCGATGAAGCCGCACCTGTCGTTGGTCAGGCCGTATTTCGTCCCGGCGCTTTCCACCACATCAGGCCGGCTGGTCTTCAGCCAATGCTGGCTCAGCGGCGCCGAGGCCAGGTTGGACGACCGGATGCGGATGCAGGCCACCGCCCCGGTGGGGTCCAGCAGCCAGCCCACCAGCACCAGACCATCGGGCGGGACCGCCACCGTTTCGTCGAACTCCAGCAGCACCGGGGCGGTCAGCTGTTCCAGCGTATCCACACCGGCGAAGATCTGCCGGCTCAGCAGCGCCAAGATCCGCCCGCGCGCCTCGCCGCTGGAACCCATGATGGCGGCCCGCGCCCGCGGCACCAGGTCGGTCTCGCGCAGGTATTCCACCGGCCGCACGGTCTGGACCAACAGCGGCTCGGCACCGGGGGCGAACCGAATGGCCAGCCCGGCGAATTCGCCCAAAATCCGCCCTGGGCCGGGCATCATCACCACCACGCCCAGGCCCTGGCCATCCAGGTCCTGGCGCTCATAGGTGGTGACCAGCGCCTCGCCTTCCACCACGCCATTCTGGAAATAGGCCACAACCTGCAAGGGCTGCGCCGGGGGCGCCCCCAGGTAGCGGCACCAGCCACAGAACAGCCAACCACCGGCCGCATTGGCATAGCCGAAGAAATCGACATAGCCATCCTCGCGCCACGGCCGCCCACTGGGCGTGGCGAAGGGATTTTCCCGGCCTGTCGTGGCGCCGGCGGTTCGGCTGCCGTCAGACACTCAGGCTGGCACCCGAATAATGGCGCACACGGAACTGGCCCTCATTGTTCTGCAGGGTGGCGGAGGCGGTCTGCCGCGCCGGGCTTATCCAGTTCAGCACCGCCGTGGCGCCGCTGCCAGGGCGAATCCGGTACAGTGTGCCCGGGCCAATCACCGCCATGTCCAACGCCGTCAGCTGGATGGTCTCCACCGGGGTGCCATTGGCCACCGCAATCTCCACCGCCGCGGCAGCCTGGGAAGCCAGCCAGCGCGAGCGGCCATCTGTGGTGAACTCGGGCAGGGCATGGCTGCCCTGCACGATGTCGATCTCCACCGTGCCATCGCCGCTGGTCAGCACCGCCAGCAGGGTCTCATTCGGCGAGGCCGAAGCCAGCCCATTGCTGGGCTGCTGGAAGGCGGCGGCACCGAAGCGCGACAGCATCACCCGCCCGACCAGCGGGTTGTCATCCAGAATGGCGCGCATGGCGCGCAGCGGCAACTCGCGGAACAGCACGCCGGGCAGAGCCTCCAGCGTGCGCCGGGCCGCCGGGTCGGCGTCGGGGCGCAGCGCCTCATTGGCGGGCAGCGTCTCAAGCTGCGTCGCCTCGGCCGCCGAAAGGCCCATTGGCGCCAGCACACCAGGCACCATGAAGTAGCCCTGGGCGATATAGTCGCGCAGCAGCGTCTCCAGGTCGGCCGGGGTGGCGCCGGTGGTCAGGCGGCCGCTCAGCATGCGGTCGGCGTCAGTGCGGTCGGTCCACAGCCCGCCCAGGAAGCTGCGGCTGCGGCCGGCGCCCGGGTAGCGGTGCGGAATGGCGCGAAAGAAATCGGCAAAGCCGGTCAGCCCGGTGCGCGGCAACTCCACATCGCCACCGCGCGGCCTGATGGTCACCATCGGCAGGCACTCGGCCTCAACCGGGGAGAAGAAGGTGATCGCAAAGCCGCAATTGCCATCGCCCAGACCGGCCGCGGCCAGGTCGGGCCGGAATTCACTGGCCAGGGTCTCACCAATAATGCGCCCAAACAGAATGGCCTCGACCGTCACCGCCTGCATTTCAATGGCACAGAACACCCAGCCAAGCGCCTGGGTCTGGGTCAGGCTGTCCACGGAGCCACGGATCGACATTCTATTCAATCTCCTGAGACATGGCCGCATCGCGCGCGTTGCCATGCACGAGGCGGCGATAAAGCTTGAGCATGGTCCGGGAGGTTTCCCGGATGGTGGGCGGCACGGCGATGGTGGCCGAGAGGGCCCGCAGGCGCTGCGGTTCCTTGGCCAACCGTCGTGCCAACGCGGCCAGTGAAGCGGGGTTTCCGGCGCGGAAATGGAAGCCGTCCACCCCGTCCCGCACCTTTTCCGCCATGCCGCCAATGTCGGAGCAGATGACCGGGCGGCGGGCGGTAAACGCCTCCTGGATCACCAGGGGGGAGTTCTCCCACCAGACCGAGGGCACCATCACCGCGTCCACACCTTGCATCAGGCTGCGCACGCGGCTGTTTTCATACGGCCCCATGAAGCGGAAATTGCCCGGGGCATCGGCCAGGCGGCGGTCAAAATCGTCGCGGAAGGCCTGCGGCTGGTTGGAATAGTCGCCGTAGACCTCAAACCGCACGCCGGTGACGCCATCGGTTTCCAGCATGCGGGCGGCGTCGATCAGCACATTCACACCCTTGAGGCGCGAAACCTGCCCGAAAAAGCCCAGCACCAGGCCCTCGGCACCGTGGTGCTCCGGCTCCGGCGGCAGGGCCAGCCCGTTTTCCGGCTCCGGCATGCCGTTTTCCACCATGCTCATCCGCGCGGCGGGCAGGCCCCAGGCCACATAGCGGTCCAGCAGGAATTGGCTGGGCGAGACGAAATGGTCCACCAAGCCAAAGAACCGCTTCAGGTACAATTCCCGCAAAAAGAAGTCCTGTTCGGTCTTCTCCGGGAAGCAGCGGGCGCAGTCATGTGCGCTGGCCGCGTTGCACAGAAAAAAGCTGGGCCGCTTCACCATTTGGCCGAAGTGATTACAAATTCCCAAAAATTCATGCAGTGTCAGTACAATTCGCGCCTGAGGCAAGGCCCGCCGAATGTGCAAAAATACTTCAACGCCAAAATTGGTATAGTGGTGCAGGTGAACCACGTCTGGCCGCAATGTGGTCAACAGCGTGGTCAGCGCGCGGGGGAAGTTGGTGTCCTGGTTGGCATGGATGAAATGGTCAAAGCCATGGCCGCAGTACACATATTCATCCGGGCCGAAGGGCTGCGCGAAGGGTGTCCCCAGGCGTGACTGCACCTTGCCGCCCGAAGCGGCAACGAACCAGCTTTCCACCCCAGGGCTGGCCTTCACCTGCCGGTACAACTGGTAGGCGGCAATTTCGGCCCCGCCATGGGAAACCTTTGGGTGCATGTGCGACAGCACCAACACCCGCAGGCGCTTCCTGCCACGGCGGGCCTCGGCCGCCTCTGCGCCCGAACCCAGCGCATCCACCGTCGAGTTTCCAGCCGATTGCTGCAAGCCAGTCATGCCTTCAACTGAAATAAAGTGCCAGCCTGCCAGAGGCCCGCTCTTGAGAGGATGCTATACCGCAGGTTGCACTGCACCGCGCCATGTGAATCTGTCGTACAATGTAATCCAGGCCGTACATGCCCGGAACGAACTGACAAAACTGCTTAAGGCAGAGCATCAGGCCGCCTAAATTATCGGCCAATTCATCCGTCCGCAAGCCGGTCAGGCACCCCTGATGCCTCGTCTCCGGGCACCAGGCAGTGCAGCCGCCCACAGCGTGATTGGGACAAGTTGAGTGGAATGATACGGTTTCGTGCCTATCGCCCAATGGCGTGGTAGCGGAATCCGGCCTGCTGCGTGGCCTCGCGGTCATACACGTTGCGCAGGTCCAGCAGCACATCGCCGCGCATCAACCCCTTCAGCCGCACCGCCGAAAGCGCGCGAAACTCGTTCCATTCGGTCAGCAGCACCAGCGCATCGGCGCCCGCCACCGCATCCATGGCGCTTTCGGCATACTGCACCGCCGCCGGCAGCAGCGGCCGGGCCTGGTCCATGCCGGCGGGGTCAAAGGCGCGCACCGTAGCCCCGGCCTGCACCAGCCGGGGCACCACCACCAGCGAAGCCGCCTCGCGCATGTCATCCGTCTCGGGCTTGAAGGTCAGCCCCAGCACCGCGATGGTCTTGCCCGCCACGCTGCCGTCGCAGGCCGCCACCACGCGGTCGGCCATGGCCACCTTGCGGTCGTCATTCACCGAGATGGTGGTCTCCACCAGCCGCACCGGGCTGCCGAAGTCCCGCGCCGTCTTGGCCAGGGCCAAGGTGTCCTTGGGGAAGCACGAGCCACCATAGCCCGGCCCGGCGTGCAGGAATTTCCGGCCAATGCGGCCATCCAGCCCCATACCGCGGGCCACGTCCTGCACATTGGCGCCCACCTTTTCGCACAGGTCGGCAATCTCGTTGATGAAGGTGATCTTGGTGGCCAGGAAGGCATTGGCCGAATACTTGATGAGCTCGGCCGTCTCGATGCTGGTCGCGACAATCGGCGTCTCGATCAGGTACAGCGGCCGGTACAGCCGCTTTAGCACGGCCAGCGCCCGCTCGCCCGAGGCACCGGTCTCGATGCCAATCACCACGCGGTCAGGCCGCATGAAATCGCCAATCGCGCTGCCTTCGCGCAGGAATTCGGGGTTGGAGGCCACGTCGATCTGCAAATCCGGCCGCGCCGCCTGCACCAATTCCCGCACGCGCCGGCCGGTGCCCACCGGCACGGTCGATTTCGTCACCAGCACCAGCGGCTGCTTGGCGGTGCGGGCCACTTCCTCGGCGGCGGCAAACACGTAGGAAAGGTCGGCATGGCCATCGCCGCGCCGGGTTGGCGTGCCCACCGCCAGGAACACCGCCTCCGCCCCGTCCAGCGCTTCGGCCAGGTTGGTGGTGAAGCTCAGCCGGCCCTCGCGGGCATTGTCGGCCACCAGCTTGTCCAGCCCCGGCTCGTAAATTGGAATCCGGCCGCCGCGCAGCGCCTCAATCTTCTCCACCACACTGTCCACCACGCAGACTTCAACGCCGAATTCGGCGAAGCAGGCCCCCGATACCAGGCCGACATAACCAGCCCCGATAATGGCAATACGCATGTGATGCGGCCCCTGTACGAAACGAAAACCGTCGGCCCGCGCCAGGCCCACGGTGTGCGAGAGGGCACACCACCTCCCGCCGGAAAGTGCAACCCGGTTTCTGGCGGGGCAGCGTTTACCGGCGGCTGCTACCCCTGGGAAAACGGCGGCGGGGCGCCCGGCGCCAACTCCAGCGCCACCTGGCGGAAGGCGTCGCGGTAGTCGGTCGCCACGCGCAGATCCACGCCTTCCTCCAGTGCCTCGGGCCGCAGCCCGGGCCAGGCGCCGAAATGCCGCGCCAGGCCAAAGCGCCGCCCAGCCCCGCCCGAAATGGCAAAGACCGTGCCGGCGCGGCCGTGGTCGGTGCCGTTGCTGCGGTTGTTGCGCAGGCGGCGACCGAACTCGCTGGCCACCAGCACGGTCCAGGGCCGAGGCAGGTCGCGCAGGTCGGCGTCAAACGCCATCAGCCCGCGCACCAGGGTCTGCACCTTCTCGGTGAAGGTGCCGCCCTGGTCGGCATGGGTGTCCCAGCCCTCCAGCGCCAGCGAGGCCGCGGTCAGGTCCGGGTTCAGCCGGGCCAGCTGGGCAATGGTGGCCAGCCCGCGGCCAAAGCCGGCGCTTTCAGCATAGGCGGCGGGCACCGGGGGCGCATTCGGCACCAGCCGGTTCAGGTTGGCCAGGGCGGCCAGCGCCTCGCGCCCGGCTTCGGCGGCGGGGCCGCGCGCCTCGGCATGCAGCGCGGTCAGCATCGCCTCGCCAAACGGCCCGCCCGGCGGGCGCAGCCCGGCATCCAGCGCCAGCACGCTCACGCTGCGCCGGGCGCCCATCAGGTTGGCGGCGGTGTTGTTCTGCGCGCTCAGGCTCAGCAGGTTGCTGCCATTGTCGCCCCGGCCGGCCACGCCCTCGGCCCAGCGGGCCAGCCAGCCGGCGCTGGCCCGGCGGTCCGACGAGCGCCCCTGGCCCCAGCCCATGATGCCCTGCGCCTCGAAATGGCTGCGCGTGGCCTGCGGCACGCCACAGGCCGGCCATATCGCCATGCGGCCATCGCGCCACAACTCGGCCAGCGGCGCGGCGCGTGGGTGCAGCCTGAAATCCACATCCGGCCGGGCATCCAGCCGCGCCCCGGCCTGGTCCCCGCTGTTCAGCACGCGCAGCCCGGGGGCGCGCAGGTCGTTGAAGTCGGCGTCATCGGCGGGGGAGAGGAAGTTCAGCCCA
>CANFIE010000191.1 GCA_947446625.1 Acetobacteraceae bacterium
GCCATGGCGGCGGCGGCGCCGCGCTGGGTCAGCGCCGAGGCGACAATGACGGCCGGCGCCGGGCGCAGCGCAACCGGCGTGAGGGCGGCGGGCTGGCGCATTTTGGCCCAGCCGCGCAGCTTGGCCAGCAGGTCCGCCCGAAATGCCGGGTCGGCCAGCCCGCCACCGGCGGCGCTGGGCTTGGGCACGTAGTCGGCGGCGCCGGCGCGCAGCGCGGCCATGGCGGCGGCGGCGCCGCGCTGGGTCAGCGCGCTGGCCACAATCACCGCCGGGGCGGGGCGTTCCTTCAGCAGCTGCGGCAGCGCGGTCATGCCGTCCATCACCGGCATTTCCAGGTCCAGCAGCACCACCTGGGGGCGTTCCGCCGCCGGCATGGCGCGCAGCCGGGCAATGGCCTGGGCGCCATCGCCCACCGAGGCGACCACGCGGAAATCCGGCTCGGCGTGCAGCAGCCGCGCCATCAGGCCGCGCACCGTGGCGCTGTCGTCGCAGAGCATGATGTTGATGACGCCGGGCGGGCTCATGCGGCTTCCGCCAGCAGGCCGACCTGGGTGAATTTATCCACCAGAATGGCCTCGTCGAAGGGCTTCATCACATATTCCTGCGCCCCAGCTTCCAGCGCGGTGATGATGCGCGCGGCTTCGGATTCCGTGGTGCAGAGCACCACCACCGGATGGTCCGGCCCGAATTCGGCGCGGGCGGCCTTGAGGAATTCGAGCCCGTCCATCACCGGCATGTTCCAGTCCAGCAGCACGGCGCGGGGCAGCGCGGCACGGCAGGCGGCCAGGGCCTCGGCGCCGTCGGCGGCTTCCTCCACGGTGAAGCCGTGCTTTTCCAGCATGCGGCGGGCGGCCTTGCGCACCACGCGGCTGTCATCAACCACCAGGCAGGTGCCTTGCGCTTCGCTCATGCTCGTTCACCCGATCGCCAGAATGCGTTCAACGTCCAGCAGCACCACCAGGCGGTCGCCCAGCCGGTGCACGCCGGTGGAAACCTCGCGCCACAGCGGGTCCAGCGTGGGCGGGTTGGCGGCGCGCTGGGCCTGGGGCAACGGCAGCACATCGCCCACCGCATCGGCCAGCAGGCTGTAGAGTTCCACCTCGCGCTCCACCACCACACTCATGGCCTGAGTGGCGGGGTCTCGTGGGGGCAGGCCCAGGCGCAGGCGCAGGTCTATCGCCGTGACGATGCGGCCGCGCAGGTTCAGGCTGCCCGCCACTTCCGGTGGCGCCAGCGGAATGCGGGTGATGCTGTGGTGGCCGAGCACGTCGCGCACCGTCAGCACCGGCACGCCGCACAACTGGTCGGCGACCGTCAGCGTCAGGAACATGTCGGTGGCTTCGTCGGCCATGGGCGGCGGCGGCGCGGCGCGACCAGAGGCGTTGAGGGCTTGCTGCATGATGGGGTTCCTTCCGCTCAGGCGCCCAGCGGCGTGCTGAGGCATTGCCGCAGGCTGGCGAGCAGCGCGTCGCGGTCGAATTTCGCCACGTAGTCGGTGAAGCCGGCGAGGCGGCCCGCCGTCACGTCATCCGGCGCCGCCTTGCCGGTCAGGGCGATCAGCGGCAGGTCGCGCCAGGGGCCGCCCTCGCGCAGCGTGCGGGCCAGGGCCAGGCCGTCGATCTCGGGCATTTCAATGTCGGAGACGACAATATCGAAGCCGAGCCCCGCCTCGCGCAGCTTCAACGCCTCTCGCGCATGCGGCACGGCGGTAACCGCGTAGCCGGCCGCGGTGAGGGCCGGGACGACGAGGTTGCGGAAGAAGGCGCTGTCCTCCACCAGCAGCACGCGGCGGGCGGCGCCGGCGCGGGTGGCGGCGCCTGAGCCAAACCAGTCCTCGCCGCCCTGGCGCAGCCACCAGCTGGTATCCACCACTTCCGTCACGCGCTGGTTGATGACCAGGCTGCCGAGGAAGCCGGGGCGTTCGCCAGCGGGGTCTATCGTCAGATGTTCCTCAACCACATCGAGGATTTCATCCACCACCAGCCCCATGGCGCGGTCGCCGTCGCTGAACACCAGCACCGGCTGGCGCTCGGCGGCCATGTCGGGCGACCACATCGGGTTGAGTGGCACCAGCGGCATCAGCCGGCCGCGATACTGCACCAGCGGCCGGCCACCCGCGGTCTCGATGCGGGCGCGCTCGACATCCTCCAGCCGGGCGACCAGGCCGAGCGGCACGGCTTTCGGCGTGGCGTCGCCAGCGCGGAACAGCAGCAGGCTGGTCTTTTCCGCCACGCCCATGCCGCCGGTGGGGCGGGCCTCGGTGTCGTTCTCCGGCGCGGCCTCGCCACCCACGCCGCTGGCGCGGGCAATGCCGTTGGGGTCGAGGATCATGATGACGCTGCCGTCACCGAGGATGGTGTTGCCGCTGAACATGGTGACGTGCCGCAGGATGGGCGCCACCGGCTTGACCACGATTTCCTCGGTATCAAACACGCGGTCGACGATGATGCCGAAGACATGCGCGCCCACCTGGGTGACGATGACGAAGCCGCTATCCTCACGCGCCGTCGTATCAAGCCGCAGCAGCCGTGCCAGCGAGACCACGGGCAGCAACCGGTCGCGCAGGCGCAGCACCAGTGCGTCCTTGATGCGTTCCAGCTGCGGCGCACCCTCGCCGCCCGCGCGCACCAGCTCCACCACGCCGATTTGCGGCACGGCGAAGCGCTCGCCCCCGCTTTCCACAATCAGTGCCGAGACGATGGCGAGGGTCAGCGGGATCTTGATGATGAAGGCGGTGCCCTTGCCCTCCTGGCTGCGCACTTCAATGGTGCCGCCGATGCGTTCCATGTTGGTCTTCACCACATCCATGCCCACGCCACGGCCCGAAACGGCGGTGACCTGCGCTGCGGTGGAAAACCCCGGGCGGAAGATGAAGCGCAAAATGTCCCGCTCGCTCATGCCGGCCAGCTCGGCCTCGGTGGTCATGCCCTGGGCCAGCGCCTTGGCCTTGATTTTCGCCAGTGGCAGGCCGCGGCCATCATCGGCAATCTCGATCACGATGTGGCCGCCTTCGTGATAGGCGTTCAGCATCACCCGGCCGGTCTCGCTCTTGCCGGAGGCGCGGCGGTCGGCGGGGTTTTCCAGCCCATGGTCGCCGCTGTTGCGCACCATATGGGTCAGCGGGTCCTTGATGAGTTCCAGCACCTGGCGGTCGAGTTCCGTCTCGGCGCCCTTCATCTCCAGGCTGATCTTCTTGCCGAGTTCATGGCCGAGATCCCGCACCAGCCGAGGCAGCTTGGCCCAGGCATTGCCGATGGGCTGCATGCGGGTTTTCATCACGCCTTCCTGCAAATCGGTGGTGATGTGGCTGAGGCGTTGCAGCGGCACGGCGAAGGCCTGGTTGTCCTCGCTGCGCGCCAGTTGCAGCAGCTGGTTGCGGGTCAGCACCAGCTCGCTCACCAGCATCATCAGCCCTTCCAGCACCTCCACCGAAACGCGGATGGTTTGCGGCGCGCCCGGCGCGGCGGCCGGCTCGGTCTCGGCCATGGCGGGTTCGGCGCTGGGTTCGGCGGCCTCCGCCACGGGCGGCGCCTCGCCATCGGCGGCGGCGTTGAGTGCGGCGATCACGGCGGCATCATCGCCGGCCGGTTCCTCGCCCTTGGCTTCCAGCCCGGCCACAATCAGCCGAATGCGGTCGATGGAGGCCAGCACCAGCGAAATGCCGGCGGGGGTGACCTTCAGCGTGGCGTCGCGCCAGCGGCCCAGCAGGTTTTCCCCGGCATGGGCCACCTTTTCCAGCCGGGAAAGACCCAGGAAGCCGCAGGTGCCCTTCACGGTGTGGACAATGCGGAACACCTCCGACAGCGTCGCCTTGTCATCCGGGTTGCGCTCCAGCCGCACCAGGGCGGAATCCAGCGCCACCAGGCCCTCGGAGGTTTCGGTCAGGAAGTCAGCCAGCAAGTCGTCCATCGGGCTCTCTCGGGCAGGGCAGAGGCCGAGCATGCCCCTGGCCCGGCGAAGAAAGCGTAAAGCTAGGCCGGCGCCAGCCGCAGCAGCGGCAGTCCGGCGCCGGGCAGCAGCGCGCAGGTGAAGTTCTGCTCCGCCGCCAGCGCCAGCAGCAGCGGCGCCACCAGCCGGCGCGGGCCGGCGGCCAGGGCGGCAGCGGGCTGGCCGGCCAGCGCGGCCTGGATTTCCGCGGGCCAGGCGGCGTTGCGGCCTTCGGGCTGCAATTCGACGGCACGGGCGGTGCCGGCCAGGCGCACCACGCCACCACGCGGCAGCGCCTCGGCCGCCAGCAGCGCGGCGTTCAGCACCAGCGGCACCAGCGGCGCCGAAAGCGCGGCCTGGAACAGCGGGCCGCTCAATTCAAACGCCACCCGCTGCGCCGCCGCCGAGCCAGCCAGCAGGGCGCGCAGCCCGTCCGCCGTGCAGGGTTCCGCCCCCATGCCCCAGGCCACGGCTTGCAGGCGCAGCCGCTGGCGCAAATCCACCGCCGCCTGCCGCGCCACCGCCAGCATCTCGGCATCGCCGCCTTCCAGCATATCCAGCATGCCCGCCAGGGTGCCCAGCGGGCTGCCAAGGTCATGCGTCAACCGGGCGGCCAGCAACTGGGCCAGGGCCAATGCTTCAGCCGAAGGGGCTGCGGTTGCGGCCATCATGCATTCTCCCGGACTTCATCACGACACAGCATCATTCTTGCGTCGTTTCGCTTTAGCCGGGAAGTATGACCGCTTGGTTAACCCTGCCCGGCCCCTCCCCCCTTGCGCCGGGCGGGGTGTGAGGACCAAATGCGGGCCAGAACAACTTGCTCCGGGAAACCAGCCCCATGCTCGACCCCTTTGGTCGGCACATCTCCTACCTGCGGGTCTCGGTCACGGACCGGTGCGACCTGCGCTGCGTCTATTGCATGGCCGAGGACATGACCTTCCTGCCGAAGAAGGAAGTGCTGAGCCTGGAGGAATTGGACCGGCTCTGCGGCACCTTCATCGACATGGGGGTGAAGAAGATTCGCCTGACCGGCGGTGAGCCGCTGGTGCGGCGCGATGTGATGACGCTGGTGCGCAACCTGGGCGCCCGGCTTGGGCCGGATGGCCTGAGCGAGCTGACGCTGACCACCAATGGCACCCAGCTGGCCAAGCATGCCGAGGGGCTCTACGCCGCCGGGGTGCGGCGGATCAATGTGAGCATCGACACGCTGGACCCGGCGAAATTCGCCGCCGTGACCCGTTGGGGCAAGCTGGAGCAGGTGCTGGACGGCGTATTCGCCGCCAAGGCCGCCGGGCTGGCGGTGAAGATCAACGCCGTGGCGCTGCAGGATGTGAACGAGCACGAATACGACCACATGCTGGCCTGGTGCGGCGAGCACGGCTTTGACCTGACGCTGATCGAGACCATGCCGATGGGCGAGATCAACGAGGACCGCACCGACCAATACCTGCCGCTTTCCCTGGTGCGGGAACGCCTGAGCAAGCGTTGGACCCTGACCGATACCGACTACGTGACCGGCGGGCCGGCGCGCTACATGACCGTGGGTGAAACCGGCCAGCGGCTGGGCTTCATCACCCCCATGACCCATAATTTCTGCGAAAGCTGCAACCGCGTGCGGCTGACCTGCACCGGCACGCTGTACATGTGCCTGGGCCAGGACGACGCCGCCGATCTGCGACGGCCACTGCGCGATGCCGCGCTGGATGATGCCGGGCTGCGCCAGGCGATTCAGGATGCCATTGCCCGCAAGCCGAAGGGCCATGACTTCATCATTGACCGTGCCCGCCGCGCCCCCGCCGTGGCCCGGCACATGAGCGTGACCGGAGGCTGAGATGCCGGCGTTGGATGTTTTGGCCACCGCCCTGGTGGTACCCGGCATGGCGGCGTGGAGCGGCTGGCTGGTACTTTCCCTGCTGGGGCTGCTGGCGCTGTGCGTGCTGATAACGCCCTTTGCCGTGGCCGCCCTGAAGGGCCGGATGGAAATGCTGGAAGCGCAGCTGGACGAAGTGCAGGGCCAGGTGCGCGCCCTGGGCATGCGCCTGCCCGACCCCACACCCACCGAGGAACCGGTGCTGCGCCGCCCGGCCACGCCGGACAACACCAAGCCCAAGCGGCCCGAGCCGAAGCTGGACTGGCCCGGCCCAGGCCCGGCACCAGGGCCGGCGCGGCGTTAAGCCGTTTGGCTGGCGCGTGCGGGGTTACCGCGCGGCCAACACCTCAAACACATTGGCCGTGCTGTGCAGCCCCTCGATATGGCGGCGGTGCCACAGCGCGTAGAACAGCAAGTGCCAGGCGGCGAAGCCGGCGCGCTTTTCGCTGGCGCGCTGGAACAGGCCCAGCACCTTCTCCGGCTGCGCCACCGCCGCCACGCCGGGCTGCGCCGCCACCAGCGGGGCCAGGCGGTCGGCGGCATTCTCAATCCAGGCGCCCACCGGCACGGTGAAGCCCTGCTTGGGCCGGAAGGGTTCGGCGGCGGGGAATTTCTCGGCCAGCCATTGCCGCAGCAGCCATTTGCCGCTGTGGCCGCGCAGCTTCAGCGCATCCGGCAGGCGGAAGGCGGCGGCGGCCACGCCGGAATCCAGCAGCGGCGTGCGGCCTTCCACCGCATGCGCCATCAGGCAGCGGTCCAGCTTCAGCAGCAGGTCATTCGGCAGCCAGTCGGCCACGTCCAGCGCCTGGGCGGCTTGCAGGCGGTTGCGACCATGCTGGCTGGCCTCGCCCTCGGCGGCGGCAATGCCGTCGCGCCAGCCGGTGGGGGCCTCGCGCAGCACATCCATCTTGTCGAACACGCCCTTGGCCCGCAGCGTCTTGCCGCCCAGCCACCAGGGGCGGCGTGCGGCGCGGTAGCGGCCATAGCCGGCGAACAACTCGTCGCCACCCTCGCCGGACAGCACCACCTTCACCTGTTCCCGCGCCCGCCGGGCCAGGAACCAGGTGGGGATGATGGCGTAGTCCGCCGCCGGGTCATCCATGGCGCCGACAATCTCGGGCAGATGCCGCCACACCTCGGCTTCCGTCACCACCAGGGTTTCGTGCTGCGCCCCAGCGGCGCGGGCCATGTGGGCGGCCTGGTCGCGTTCATCGGCGGCGCCCGGTACGTCAAACGCGGCGGTGAAGGCGCGGACCGGCGCCTCGTTCAGCCGCGCCATCATGGCCAGCACCGCGGCGCTGTCGGTGCCGCCGCTCAGGAACATGCCGTAGGGCACATCGCTGCGCTGATGCAGCGCCACGCTCTCCGCCAGCGCCGCATCCAGTCGGGTGAGCGCGGCGGCAACGTCCAGCACTTCCGGCCCGCCTTCCGGCAGCGCGGCGCGGCGGCGGCGCTCGGTCACCACGCCATCGGCCAGCACCACCGTCTCACCGGGCAGCACGCGGCGAATGCCCTGGAAGATGGTCTCGGCCCCGGTGGTGAATTGCAGTTGCAGCAACTCGTTCAGGGATTCGGTGCGCAGGCGCGGCTGCACCAGCCCGGCGGCGATCAGCGCCTGGGCTTCGCTGGCAAAGGCGATGCCGCCAGCCACTTCCGCCATATACAGCGGCTTGATGCCGAAGGGGTCA
>CANFIE010000192.1 GCA_947446625.1 Acetobacteraceae bacterium
CCCCCCCCCCCCCCCCCCCCCCCCCCCCCCCCCCCCCCCCCCCCCCCCCCCCCCCCCCCCCCCCCCCAGAGCGAATACAGTAAGTCCAGTCCCTGCGCATGGGAAAGCTGCCGCTCGCGAGAATGCGAGCAGTGTAACCGAATGGAGACACCATCACGCCGCCACAACCCAGGCGTGCAAACCTTCCAACTGCGGCGCCCCCTTCCACCAGCCGGCATTGCCGCCTAGGAACAGGGTGGATGACATGGGCCCCAGGCCCGGCTGCGGCAGGAGGAAATGCGGTGCAGGATATGGTGGAGATTGCCGGGCTGAAGGTTGCCCGCACGCTGCGCGACTTCATGGACAACGAGGCCCTGCCCGGCAGTGGGGTGGCCCCGGCCGCCTTCTGGGCCGGCTATGCCAAGGTGCTGGCCGCGCTGGCGCCGCGCAACGCCGCCCTGCTGGCCAAGCGAGACGCGCTGCAGGCGAAGATCGACGCCTGGCACCGCGCCAACCCGGCCCGCCCGGTCAACCAGGCCGCCTACGTCGCCATGCTGCGCGAGATTGGCTACCTGGTGCCCGAAGGCCCGGCCTTCAGCGTGGCCACGCTGAATGTGGACCCCGAGATTGCCAGCATGGCCGGCCCGCAGCTGGTGGTGCCGACCAGCAATGCCCGCTACGCGCTGAACGCCGCGAATGCCCGCTGGGGCAGCCTGTATGACGCGTTGTATGGCACCGACGCGATCTCGGAAGCCGATGGTGCCGAGAAGGGCCGTGGTTACAACCCCAAGCGCGGCGCCAAGGTCATCGCCTATGCCCGCCAGGTGCTGGATGATGCCGTGCCCCTGGCCGGCGCCAGCCACAAGGACGCCAAGGGCTATGCCGTGGTTGGCGGCGCACTCGCCGTCACGCTGCTCAACGGCAGCACCGTTGGCCTGCAGGATGCCGCGCAGTTCCGCGGCTATAATGGCGAGGCCAGCGCGCCCGGCACGCTGCTGTTTGTGCATAACGGCATGCACATGGAATTGCGGATCGACCGCAGCCACCCCATCGGCAGCACCGACGCCGCCGGCATCTCCGACCTCGTGCTGGAATCCGCCCTCACCACCATCCAGGACGCGGAAGACAGCGTCGCGGCGGTGGATGCCGAGGACAAGGTGCTGGTCTATCGCAACTGGCTGGGCCTGATGAACGGCACGCTGGAAGCCAGCTTCGAGAAGGGCGGCGGCACGCTGGTGCGCAAGCTGAACCCCGACCGCAGCTACACCAAGCCGGAAGGCGCCGGCCTGCGCTGGCTCGCCGGCCGCAGCGTCATGCTCATCCGCAATGTCGGCCACCACATGATGACCGATGTGGTGACGCTGAACGGCGCCGAGACGCCCGAGACCATCCTCGACGCCATGTGCACCGTGGCCATCGCCCTGCATGACATTCGCGGCAAGAAGCAGAACAGCCGCGCCGGCAGCGTCTATATCGTGAAGCCGAAGATGCACGGCCCCGAGGAAGTTTCCTGGGCGAATGACCTGTTCGCCGCTGTCGAGGATGTGATGGGCCTGGAGCGCTTCACGCTGAAGATGGGCATCATGGACGAGGAACGCCGCACCACGGTGAACCTGGGCGAGTGCATCCGCGCTGCGAAGGAACGGGTCGCCTTCATCAACACCGGCTTCCTCGACCGCACCGGCGACGAGATCCATACCTCCATGGAAGCCGGCGCCATGATCCGCAAGAACGACATGCGGGCCACCGCCTGGATCAAGCACTACGAGGACAACAACGTCGATGTCGGCCTCGCCTCCGGCCTGCGCGGCAAGGCGCAGATCGGCAAGGGCATGTGGGCGGCGCCCGACATGATGGCCGCGATGATCGAGCAGAAGGTGGGCCACCCCAAGGCCGGCGCCAATACCGCCTGGGTGCCCAGCCCCACCGCCGCCACACTGCACGCGCTGCACTATCACCAGGTCAACGTCTCGGCCCGGCAGGATGAGTTGCAGAAGGGCGGCCGCCGCGCCGACCTCAACGCCATCCTCACCGTGCCGCTGGCCGAGAACACCAACTGGTCGCCGGCCGATGTTCAGGCCGAGCTGGACAACAACGCCCAGGGCATTCTGGGTTATGTCGTCCGCTGGGTGGACCAGGGCGTCGGCTGTTCCAAGGTGCCGGACATCAACAATGTCGGGCTGATGGAAGACCGCGCCACGCTGCGCATTTCCGCCCAGCACATTGCCAACTGGTTGCGCCACGGCGTGTGCACCGAAGCCCAGGTGATGGAGACCATGAAGCGCATGGCCCTGGTGGTGGACAAGCAGAACGCCGACGACGCCGCCTATACCGCCATGGCCCCGGGCTACAACGGCCCGGCCTTCAAGGCGGCCTGCGACCTGGTGCTGCAAGGCGCGGCGCAGCCCAACGGCTACACCGAGTTTGTGCTGCACGCCCGCCGGCGCGAGGCCAAGGCGCGCGGCTGAGCCACAACATCCCCTCCCCCATAGCCTGGGGGAGGGGTATTGTGCCGGCCATGCCCCACGCCCTCACCACCCGCCGCATCCTGCTCGGCGCCCTCGCCGCCCCGGCCTTGGCCAGCGCGCAATCCACCTGGCCCAACCGCCCGGTGAAAATCGTCGTGCCCTTCCCGCCCGGCGGCAGCAACGACACCATCGCCCGCCCCCTGGCCGAGCGCCTGAGCCGCCAGCTCGGCCAGCCCTTCGTCATCGAAAATCGCGGCGGGGCCGGCGGTTCCATCGGGGCCGGCAGCGTCGCCCAGGCCCCGGCCGACGGCTACACCCTCATGGTCACCTCCAGCAGCTTCCCCACCAGCGCGGTGCTGCAACGCACCCCCTGGGATGCAGAGGGCAGCTTCGACGCCATCGCCCTGCTCGCCCGCGCGCCCTTCTTCCTCATGGTGCATCCGGGCTTCGCGGTGCGGGACGTGCCGGCCCTGGTGCAGTTGAGCAAGGCCAACCCCGGCAGCGTGGACTACGGCACCTCCGGCGCCGGCGGCATCAACCACTTCATCACCGAATATTTCTGCCTGCAGGCCGGCATCCGCATGAACCATATTCCGTATCGCGGCACCGCGCCCGCGGTCACGGACCTCATGTCCGGCAACATCAAGCTCATGCTCACCACCGTGGCCAGCGCCAATGCCGCCATTCGCGAAGGCCGGGTGCGCTGCATTGCCGCCACCGCCCCCGGCGGCGAATTGCCGCCCGGCGTGGCGCCCGTCACCACTGTGCGGCAGCAGGGCGTGGATTATGAGACCGCCATCTGGTGGGGCCTGCTGGCGCCCAAGGGCGTGCCGGAACCACTGCGCCGCAGCATCCACCAGGCCTGCGCCGAAGCCGTGGCCGATGCCAACCTGGCGCGCATCTACGCCGCCGAGGGCGCCACCCCCGCGCAGGAACCCTTCGGCAGCTTCCAGCAGGTACTGCATGACGACCTGGAACGCTGGCGCCGGGTGAAGAACGCCGCCAATATCCGCTCGGAATGAGACGCCCATGAATCCCGAACGCAAAAGCTTCAACCCCGCCGCCACCGGCGCCCTCACCGGGCTGCGCGTGGTGGACCTCTCCCGCCTCGTCGCCGGCAACATCCTCACCAAGGTGCTGGCCGACCACGGCGCCGAGGTGGTGAAGATCGAACCGCCCGAGGGCGACACGCTGCGCGCCTGGCGCATCAACGGCATCTCCACCGCCTGGAAGACGCTGAGCCGCAACAAAAAGTCGGTCGCGCTCACGCTGCGCAACCCGGCCGCCATTGAGATCGTCAAGCAACTCGTCGCCACCGCCGGCATCTTCGTGGAAAGCTTCCGCGCCGGGGTGCTGGAGGAAATGGGCCTTGGCCCCGAGGTGCTGCTGGCCATCAACCCGCGCCTCGTCATCGTCCGCGTCTCAGGCTGGGGGCAAACCGGCCCTTACCGGCACAAGCCCGGCTTCGGCACGCTGATTGAGGGTTACGCCGGCTACGCCGCCACCTGCGGCTTTGAGGATCGTGAGCCGGTGCTGCCGCCAATGTACATGGCCGATGGCTATGCCGGCCTCTACGGCGCCTCGGCCGCCATGATAGCGCTGCGCCACGCCGAAAACGGCGGCGCCGGCCAGGTCATCGACCTTTCGCTGTTCGACCCGCTCTTCACCATGCTGGAACCGCAGGTGGCCAATTGGCGCCTGACGAAGAAGCGCAAGCCGCGCACCGGCAGCCGCAGCACCAACGCCGCTCCGCGCAACGCCTACCAGACCGCCGATGGCAAATGGGTCTGCCTCAGCGCCAGCACCCAGGGCATGACGGAAAAGCTGTTCCGCAGCATCGGGCGCGAGGACATGATCGCCGACCCGCGCTTCGCCACCAACCAACGGCGCGTCGAGAACGGCGTCGAGCTCGACAACGTCATCGCCGGCTTCATCGCCGAGCGCGACCTCGCCACCACCCTGGCGCATTTCGACAAGGCCGGCGTCACCATCGGCCCCATCATGGAAGCCGAGCAACTGGACGGCGACCCATACCTGGTGAAGCACGAAAGCCTCATCGAAGTGCCGGACGACGAAATGCCCGGCGGCTGGCTGCCCATGCATGGCGAGGTGCCGCGCCTCTCCGGCACCCCCGGCATTCTGGCCCGCCCGGCCCCGCGCCTGGGCGAGCATAATGATGAAATTCTCGTGCCCTTGCTCGGCGCGGTTGAATTGTCCCGCCTGCGTGCCGACAACGTGGTGCTGGGCTAAGGGATCGCTTCATGCGCCTCGACAACGAACGCGAAAGCCAGAACATCGACGACCGCCGCGACGGCGGCAAGGGCGGCGGCTTTGATGGCGGCGGTGGCGGTGGTGGCTATGGCGGCGGCTACAGCGGCGGGCGCAGCAGCATGCCGGTTCTCATCGGCGGCGGCGGCATCGGCACGGTGGCCATCATCGTGGTGGCGCTGCTGCTGGGGGTGGACCCTTCCTTCCTGTTCCAGGCCAGCCAGCAACAGCAGGCCCCGCCGGCGCAGCACCAGCAGCAGCAGCAGCAGCAGCAGCAAACCCAGCGCGCCCATCCCAATGGCAAATTCGCCCCCGGCCATTCCGGTGACGAAGACGCCCAGCGTCGCTTCGTCTCCCGCGTGCTCGCCACCACCGAGGATGCCTGGACCGGCCTGTTCCAGCAGGCCGGCCGGCAATATGAACAGCCGCGCATGGTGCTGTTCTCTGGCACCACCCAGGGCGGCTGCGGCATGGCGCAGGCCGCCACCGGGCCGTTCTACTGCCCGCGCGACCATCAGGTTTACCTCGACCTCAGCTTCTTCCAGGAAATGGAGCGTGTGCTGAACGCACCCGGCGACTTCGCCCGCGCCTATGTGGTGGCGCATGAAGTCGGCCACCATGTGCAGAACCTGCTCGGCATCATCCCGCGGGTGGATGCCCAACGCCGCAGCCTGAGCGAACGCGAGGCCAATGCGCTCTCAGTCCGCCTCGAATTGCAGGCCGACTGTTTCGCCGGCGTCTGGGCCAACGTCACCGAACGCGCCCGCCACTTTCTGGAGCAAGGCGATATCGAGGAAGGCATCAACGCCGCCGCCGCGGTGGGTGACGACCGCCTGCAGCAACAGGGCCGTGGCCGCGTGGTGCCGGAAAGCTTCACCCATGGCAGTTCAGCGCAGCGCGTCCGCTGGTTTCGCGTCGGGTTTGAAACCGGCGACGTGAAGCGCTGCGATACCTTCAGCGCCGACCGGTTGTAGGCGGGCTTCAGGCCTGCCCGCGCTCCACCAGTCCACGCCTGATCCGCCGCCCCCGGCGGATACGGTCCTCGATGAACTCCGCCTCGCCCCAGCGCACGGCCCGGCCCAGGGCATGCGCATCCTCGGTGAAGCGCGCCAGCATCTCCAACAGCGCCTCACGGTTGTTCAGGAAAATGTCGCGCCACATGTCCACATCGCTCGCGGCAATGCGGGTAAAGTCGCGAAAGCCGGAGGCTGCGAATTTCAGCACCGCCTCGCGGGTTTCCTCGGCCAGGTCATCCGCCGTGCCGCAAATGGTGAAGGCGATCAGGTGCGGCAGATGGCTCACAATCGCCACCACCTTGTCATGCGTTGCCGGGTCCAGGGTTTCCACGTTGGAACCAGCCCGGCGCCACAACTCGCGCACCTTCTCCACCGCCACCGCATCGGTCTCCGGCAGCGGCGTCACAATGGTGTAGCGGCCCTTGAACAGGGTGGAGAAACCGGCATCCGGCCCGGAATGCTCGGTGCCCGCCATGGGGTGCGCCGGCACAAGGTGCACGCCCGGCGGCAGCAGCGGCCCCAAATCCCGCACCACGCTGCCCTTGGTGGAACCCACATCGGTCAGCACGCAACCAGGCGCCAAATGCGGCGCCACCTCCTCCATAACCCGGGCATAGGCGCCCACCGGCACGCAGAAGATCACGCAATCAGCGCCAGCCACCGCCCGCGCCGCATCCGGCTCCACCACATCCACAATGCCAAGCTCGCGCACCCGGCTCAGCGTGGCGGCGCTGCGGGCGGTGGCCACAACGGTGGTGGCAATGTCACCACGCTCCCGCGCCAGCCGCGCCAGCGACGAGCCAATCAGCCCAATGCCAACCAGGCACAGCCTGTTGAACAGCGGTGCGCTCATGCGCGGATGAAGGCCTTCACCGCCTCCAGCAGCAGGGTGCATTCCTCGGCGGTGCCAATGGTCATGCGCAGGCAGGTCGGCAGGCTGTAGCTGCCCACGCCGCGCACAATCAGCCCGCGCGACCGCAGCGCCGCATCGGCCGCCTTGGCGCGTTCCGCCGTGGTGAAGTCCACCAGAATGAAGTTCGCCTCGCTCGGGTACACCACCAGGCCCAACTCGCGCAGCCCAGTGCTCAGGCGCTCGCGCCATTCGGCATTGTGCGCCACCGACATTTCCACCCAGCCGGCTTCCTCCAGCGCGCCAATACCGGCAGCCATGGCCGAGGCATTGACGTTGAAGGGGCTGCGCACGCGGTTGAGAATATCGGTCACGGCCGGCGGCGCGTAGCACCAGCCCAGCCGCACGCCACCCAGGCCAAACACCTTCGAGAAGGTGCGAGTCATCACCGTATTGGTGCCGGCATCCACCATCTCAACACCAGCGTCATAGGCCGTGTTGGAGACATACTCGGCGTAGGCGGCATCCAGAATCAGCAGAATATCGTCGCGCAACCCCCGGCGCAGCCGCGCCACCTCGCTCTTCGGCAGCAGCGTACCGGTGGGGTTGTTGGGGTTCACCAGGCAAACCAGCTTGGTGCGAGGCCCCACCGCCGCCAACATGGCGTCGATATCGGCCGTCAGATTCTTCTCCGGCACCTTGATGACATGGCAGCCGGCATATTTGCCGTAGATCTCGTACATCACGAAGCCATGCGCACTCATCACCAGCTCCGTCCCCTCCCCGCCATAGGAGAGGATGAGATGGCCGATGAGTTCGTCGGAGCCGCAGCCGCAGACAATCTTCGCCGGGTTCAGGTCAAACCGCTTACCCAGGGCGTTGCGCAGCGCGGCG
>CANFIE010000193.1 GCA_947446625.1 Acetobacteraceae bacterium
AGCGCCTCGGCGGCATAGAAAACCAGGTGCCCGCCATCCAACATGGGAATCGGAAACAAATTCAGCAGCCCCAGGCTCACCGACAGCAGCGCCATCAAATTAACCAGCGGTGCAATGCCCAGCCGCGCCGCATCGCCGCTGATCTCGGCAATCTTGATCGGCCCACCCAATTCCCGCGCACTGCGTTGACCCGCAAGCATTTCGCTCACGCCAACCAGGGTCTGCCAGGTCACATCCCCGGTCTGCACCACCCCGGCCACCACGGCGCTCGGCAGGCTCAGACGCTCGAATCGAACCGCCCCACCCTGAATGCCCAGCACCCCGTTCACCTGGCCATTCGCCCCGGGCCGGGCATCCGGCGTGGCGCGCAGGGTCAGTTCCAGGCTGTCGCGGGCAATCCGCACCTCCACTTCCTGGCCGGCGCGCGGCTGCACATGCCGTTGGATCTGTTCGAATCGGGTAACCCGCTCACCATCCAGCGAAAGAATCACATCGCCCGCCCGCAGCCCCACCCGTGCCGCCGGCGAATCGGGCTGCACCAGGCCAATGCTGGTGCCGCCAAGCGGCTGGCCCAGCGTGGCGAACAGCCCGGCAAACAGCAGAATCGCCAGCAGGAAATTCGCCACCGGCCCGGCCGCCACCACAATGGCCCGATCCAGCACGCTCTTTTCATGGAAGGTCTCGCCCACCCGCCAGCGGGCGCGCTCCTCGTCCGAGGCGTCGGCCGGGCTTTCCTGGCCATGCAGCTTCACGTAGCCGCCCAGCGGCAGCCAGCCCAGCCGCCATTCGGTGCCCCGGCTGTCGGTCCGGCGCCACACTGGCTGGCCGAAGCCAATGGCGAAGGCGTCGGCGTGAATGCCGCGCCAGCGCGCCGCCAGATAGTGCCCCATCTCATGGATGAAGACGAGAACGCCCAGCACGACGCCGAAGGCAAGCAAGGTTTGCAGCAATTCCACCCGGAGGGCTCCTTGGGTTCAGGCCAGCAGGGTCAGGCCAGGGCGCGCAGGCCGGCCAGGCGTTGCGCCACGGCCCGGGCCTCCGCATCCAGTGCAATCACGTCGTCCAACCCATCCACCGCCGGCTCGCCCAGGCGTTGCAGGGTTTCCTCCACCACCGTGGCGATATCCAGGAAGCCCAGCTTGCGGCCCAGGAACAGCGCTACGGCAGCCTCGTTGGCCGCGTTCAGGATACATGGGGCGCCGCGCCCGGCCCTTAAAGCCTCCCGCGCCAGCCGCAGCGCCGGAAACCGCACCAAATCCGGCGCCTCAAAGGTCAGGCTGCCCAGCTTGGCCAAATCCAGCCGCGGCATCGCCACCGCCATGCGCTTCGGCCAGCCCAGGGCATGGCTGATCGGCGTGCGCATATCCGGCGCGCCCAGCTGCGCCAGCAGGCTGCCATCGGCGTATTGCACCATGCCATGCACGGTGGACTGCGGGTGCACCAGCACTTCCAGCTGGCTCTCATGCACCGGAAACAGCCGCTCGGCCTCAATCACTTCCAGGCCCTTGTTCATCATCGTGGCGCTGTCCACGCTGATCTTGGCGCCCATGCTCCACATCGGGTGCTTCACCGCCATCTCGGGCGTGGCGCTCCGCATCACGCTGATATCGGCCGTGCGGAACGGCCCGCCCGAAGCGGTGATGATGATCTTCTCGATCAGGCTCGGGTCGCTGCCGTCCAGCGCCTGGAAAATCGCGTTGTGCTCGCTGTCCACCGGCAGCAGCAGGGCGCCGTGGCGCTTCGCTGCCTCCAGCACAATCGGCCCGGCGCATACCAGGCTTTCCTTGTTGGCCAGCGCCACCGTGCCACCGTGCGAAAGCGCCGCCAGGGTCGGCTTCAGCCCCGCCGCGCCCACAATCGCCGCCATGGTCCATTCCACCGGCCGGGCCGAGGCTTCCAGCACCGCCGCCTCACCCGCCGCGCATTCAATGCCGCTGCCGGCCAACTCGGCCTTCAGCGCGGCATAGGCCGCCGGGTCCGCCACCACCGCCAGCCGGGCGCCAATCCTGCGCGCCTGGGCCGCCAGCCCCTTGGCATCGCGCCCCGCCACCAGGGCTTCCACCACAAACTCACCGGGCGCCGCCGCCTCCAGCAGCGCCATGGTGCTGGTGCCAATCGAGCCCGTGCTGCCCAAAATCGTCACGCGCCGCGGCGAAGCCGAAGTGCCGTCCATCATCGCCACAGAAACTCTCCCAACCCCAGGCCCCCGCCCAGCGCCAGCCCCAGCAGGGCGGCGGCCGGCGCGGCCCACAACAAGCCATCCACCCGATCCAGCAAGCCGCCATGGCCGGGGATCAGCGCCGAGGAATCCTTTACACCAAAGCGCCGCTTCACCCAGCTTTCAAACAGGTCCCCGGCCTGGGACACCACCGAAAGCCCGGCCGCCAGCCCCAGCGCCATCCCCAGCCCGCCGGGCGCGAAAGCCTGCGCCACCGCGCCGCCCAGCACCACCGCCGCCATCAGCCCGCCCAGCGCGCCAGACCGCGTTTTGCCCGGCGAAATCGCCGGCGCCAGCTTCGGCCCGCCAAACCACCGCCCGGCCAGATAAGCGCCGATATCGGAAGCCCAGACCACCACCAGCACAAACAGCACATTACCCAGGCCCGCCGGCCCCGGCACCAGCCGCAGCACCAGCAGCGCCAGCCCGCCAGCGCCAATGTAGAACACCCCGGCCGGCAGCCAGAACCGCCCAATGGCCGGCCGCTCAAACCGCAGCACGGTGGCCAGCGTGGCCGCCACCAACCATGAAAGCGCCCAGGCGCCCTGCCCGGCCACCGCCAGCGCCCCGGTGCCCAGCACCCCAGCCTGCAATATCAGCCCTTCCGGCCCACGCGGCTCGCCGCCGGTCATCCGGGTCCATTCCCAGCCCAGCACGCCCAGCCCCAGCAGCATCAGGCCGCTCCAGGCCACGCCGCCAGCCCATAGGCAGCCTATGGCCAGCGGCAGCAGCACCAGCGCCGAGATCGCCCGCTTCCGCAGGTCGCGCCACGGCCCGCCGGCATTGGCGTTGGGGGAAGCTTCCGCCACCTAGGCGGTTCGCGCGCCGTAGCGCCGCTCTCGCCTGCCGTATTCCGCCACCGCCTTGGCAAAATGCTCGGCCGAGAAATCCGGCCACAGCACATCCAAAAACAGGAATTCGGCATAGGCGGCCTGCCACAGCAGAAAGTTTGAAAGCCGCTGCTCGCCCGAGGTCCGCATGATCAAATCCGGGTCCGGCTGCTCAGCGGTGTAGAGCCGCCCGGCAAACCCGGCCTCGTCCAGCGTCGCCGTGTCCAGCGTGCCGGCCTTGGCCGCCTCCGCCACCGCCCGCGCCGCCGCCACAATCTCAGCCCGGCCACCGTATGAAAGCGCCACCACCAGGTTCAGCCTGGTGCCACCTGCCGTCGCCGTCTCGGCCGCCTCAATCGCCTTCAGCAATTCGGGGCCAAACCGCCCACGGTCGCCAATCACCCGCAGCCGCACGCCCTCGCGCGTCAGGCTCGCCACCTCGGAACGCAGATACAGCCGCAGCAGCGTCGTCAGCTCCTGCACCTCATCCGCCGGCCGGGTCCAGTTCTCGGAGGAAAAGGCGAACAGCGTCAGCCATTCAACCCCGCCCTGCGCCGCCGCCTCAATCGCCCGCCGCGCCGCCTCGGCGCCGGCCTTGTGGCCAAGCGCCACCGGCAGGCCCCGCGCCTGGGCCCAGCGCCGGTTGCCATCCATGATGATGGCCACATGCCTGGGAATACGCCCAGGGGTCACCACGGCCTCTCGCGGCTGGGTCACGGCACTCATCCAACGCTCGGGGAAAGGGGAGCCTGGCGGGTCAAACCGTCCGGATGTCCTTCTCTTTCTCCGCCAGCGCCGATTCCACGCTCTTGATGTACTGGTCGGTCAGCTTCTGGACCTCGTCCTGCCACTGCTTCGACTCGTCCTGGCTGATCGGCGCCTTCTTGTCCTTCTCCTGCGCCTTCACCTGCTCCATGCCGTCGCGCCGCACGCCGCGAATCGCCACCTTGGCGCCCTCGGAATACTTCTGCGCGGTCTTCACCAGTTCGTTGCGGCGTTCCTGGGTCAGCGGCGGCAGCGGCACCCGAATGCTCTGGCCCTCGGTCTGCGGGTTCAGGTTCAGCCCGCTGTCGCGAATGCCAATCTCCACCGGCTTCACCAGGGATTTGTCCCAAACCTGCACCACCAGCAGGCCCGGCCCAGCCACCTGCACATTGGCCACCTGAGACAGCGGCACTTCGCCGCCATAGGCATCCACCCGCACCGGCTCCAGCAGCGCCGGGCTCGGCCGGCTGGTGCGCAGGCCGGCGAATTCACGCTTCAGCAGGTCCATCGTCGAATCCATCCGACGAGTCAGGTCCTGCTTCAGGCTCTTGATATCAGCGGGCATGGCCCATCTCCCCACGTCAAACCCGGGCCATAAGGCCCGCAACTGCCAGTGTTACTGCTCAACCACGGTGGTGAAGCGGCCTTCGCCCTTCATCACGCTGGTGAAGGCACCGGTCTCATGAATGTTGAACACGATGATCGGCAGCTTGTTTTCCCGCGCCAGGCTTATGGCGGCGGCGTCCATCACCTGCAGGTCACGCGCCAGCACGTCCAGGTAGCTCAGCGTCACGTAGCGCTCGGCCTTCGGGTTCTTGCGCGGGTCGGCGCTGTACACGCCATCCACCTGGGTGCCCTTCAGCATGGCATCGCAGCCCATCTCGGCGGCGCGCAGCGCGGCGGCGGTGTCGGTGGTGAAGAACGGGTTGCCCGTGCCGGCGGCGAAGATCACCACCCGGCCCTTCTCCATGTGCCGAATGGCGCGGCGGCGAATATACGGCTCGCACACCGATTCCATGGCAATGGCGCTCTGCACCCGCGTCGGCACCTGGCGCTTCTCCAGGGCGTTCTGCATGGCCAGCGCGTTCATGATGGTGGCCAGCATGCCCATGTAGTCGGCCTGCGCCCGGTCCATGCCGGAAGCCGCGCCCGAGATGCCGCGGAAGATGTTGCCGCCGCCAATCACCAGGCAAACCTGCACGTTCAGCGCCAATACGCCCTGAATGTCGTCGGCGATGGCCTGTATCGTGCCATTGTCCAGGCCATAGTCCCGGTTGCCCATCAGGGCCTCGCCGGAGACCTTGAGCAGGACGCGCTTGTAGCGGAGGGGCTCGCTCACGGTAACTCCAGTTGTGTTTCTGGCGGCGCGGAACATAGGCGCGGGGCGCCCGCAGCCGCAAGGTGGCCATGCGATGGCGGCGGAAATAAGCCGGCCGAAATAAGAAGGGCCGCCCCAGCCATGGCAAGGGCGGCCCAGTGTAGCCCATGGGTGGCCAAGGCCACCCATCAATCTCAGCCCTGGCTGATCCCGGCGGCCTTGGCCACCTCGGCGGCGAAGTCACCGGTTTCCTTCTCAATCCCGTCGCCCAGCACATAGCGCTGGAAGCCGGTCAGGTTGCCGCCCGCCTTCTTCACCACTTCCTTCACGCGGCTCTCGCCGTCATGCACCCAAACCTGCTCCAGCAGCACCACTTCCTCGTAGTACTTGCGGATCCGGCCCTCGACCATCTTCTCAATCACGGCCGGCGGCTTGCCGGAAGCCAGGGCCTGCTCGGTCAGCACCGCGCGCTCGCGCTGCAGGGCCGAGCTGTCCACGGCGGAAACATCCAGCGCGTCCGGCTTGGCCGCGGCCACGTGCATGCCAATCTGGCGGCCCAGCTGCTCCAGGGCGGAAATCTCGCTGGACCCTTCCAGCGCCACCAGCACACCAATCTTGCCCAGGCCCGGCTTCACCGCGCTGTGGATATAGGTGGCCACGGTGCCGCTGGTCACGGTCAGCCGCTTCACCCGGCGGATCGTCATGTTCTCGCCAATGGTGGCGATCATCTTGGTCAGTTCGTCCTGCACCGAATGCGAAGTGCCCGGGAAGGTGGCGTGCTTCAGCTTCTCGATGTCCTCGCCAATGCCCAGCGCCAGGCCGGCCAGCTCAGAGACGAAGTTCTGGAAGGTCTCGTTGCGCGCAATGAAGTCGGTCTCGGCATTCACCTCAACCATGGCGCCAACCTGCGGGCCGGTGGCCACGCCAACCAGGCCTTCAGCGGCCACGCGGCCAGACTTCTTGGCGGCGGCCGAAAGGCCCTTCTTGCGCAGCCAGTCGATGGCGGCTTCCATGTCGCCGTCCGACTCAACCAGCGCCTTCTTGCAATCCATCATGCCGGCGCCGGTCTTGTCGCGCAGGTCGCGCACCAACAGGGCGGTAACTTCGGCCATGTCTGGTCCTCCTTGGGAGCGTGGTTGGCCCGGCGCGGATGCACCGGGCCAAGGGGCAGTAAGTTATTCGGTCGGGGCAACAACCACGGCTTCGGCCGGGGCGGCCTCGGCGGCCACCTCAACCTCAACCTCGGCCTCAATGTCCTGCACGTCCTCGGCGGAACCCAGGTCCACGCCGCTGGCCTGCAGCTCGGCGCTGATGCCGTCGAACACCGCGGCCGCGACCAGGTCGCAGTACAGGTTGATGGCGCGGATCGCGTCGTCATTGCCCGGAATCGGGAAGGCCACGCCAACCGGATCGGCGTTGCTGTCGCACACCGCAATCACCGGAATGCCAAGCTTGTTGGCTTCCTCGATCGCCAGCTTTTCCTTCACCGTGTCGATGATGAAGATGATGTCGGGCAGGCCACCCATGTCCTTGATGCCGCCCAGCGCGCGGTCGAGCTTTTCCTTCTCGCGCGTCAGCATCAGCACTTCTTTTTTGGTCAGGCCGGTGGTGTCGCCGCCCAGCCGGCCGTCCATTTCCTTCAGCCGCTTGATGCTGCCGGTAATGGTCTTCCAGTTGGTCAGCATGCCGCCCAACCAGCGGTGGTTCACGTAATACTGGCCGCAGCGCGTCGCGCTCTCGGCCACGTATTCCGCCGCCGCCTTCTTGGTGCCAACAAACAGCACGCGGCCGCCGGCGGCCACGGTGTCACGCACCGCCTTCAGGGCGCGGTCCAGCATCGGCACGGTCTGCTGCAGGTCCAGAATGTGAACCTGGTTGCGCACGCCGAAGATGTACGGCGCCATGCGCGGGTTCCAGCGCCGGGTGTGGTGGCCAAAGTGCACGCCGGCCTCGAGCAGCAAGCGCAGGGAAACCTGTGGCATCGCCATAGCGATCTTCCTTCCAATATCAGTCCGGTTGGACCTCCGCGCCGCCTGCCCCTTTTGAGGGACCGGACCCGACCACCATGGAAGGGTGCGGCGCGTGTGAATTACCGCCCGCCCGGGTCACCCCCGGCAGTCAGCGCGCCGCATATGGCACAGCCCGCCCGCGCCGACAAGTTCAGCCCAGGCCGGCCAGCACTTCCTCGGCCGCCACCGCCACCACCCGCCAGTCCAGGCTGAAATTGGCATGGATCAGCCCTTCCCGCTCCTCGGCCGGCACATCCCGCACCGCCTCCGGCGCAATGAACCGAGACGGAATCCCACCCTCCCGATGATGCTCGAA
>CANFIE010000194.1 GCA_947446625.1 Acetobacteraceae bacterium
AATGGAACCGCGCCTTGGCAAACTTATGGAAGCTGCCGACATGGTCGTAATGCAGGTGCGAGATGATGACATCCTCCACCTGATCAGGATCAATCCCCAGCAGCTTCAGGCTGTCGATCGGGCAGCGCAGATATTCGCGCTTGCGCTTCTTCGCCACCTCGGCGGTGAAGCCGGTATCCACAATCCACGCCTTGCCACCACCGACGATGGCCCAGACGAAGTAATCCATCGGCATCGGCGCATCATGTGGGTCGCCACCAATGAAGTGCTCCGCCCGCTTGGCATCGCGGCGGGCATAGCGCAGCGCGTAAACTTCGTATTCCATGGTCACAGCCTTTCACCTGGCAAGCCGATGCCGAGCCCGGTCATCGACGCATCTCGCAGCACGGAAAGAAAATCACCCGGCAGGTTGGCATCACCCACCAGCGTATAGGGTGCGCCGGCGGCTTCCACCGCCGCCACCACATCCTGGTTGGCCACAGCACCAATCGCCACAATCACCACATCCACCGGCAGTGCCAGCGCCTGGCCGTCCAGCGTCACATGCAGGGTTTCGCCTTGCTGGTTCAGCACGCGGGCCTTGGTGTGCAGCACCACGCCGGCATCGCGCAGGCGCAGCAGCAAATCGGTGCGGTTGTTGCGCGCCATCTGCGGCGCCAAGGCCGGCGCCGCCTCCAGCACCGTCATGCGGCAGCCGCGCGCCAGCAGTACATCGGCCACTTCCAGCCCCACGATGCCACCGCCGATAATAGCCACACGCGCGCCCTGCGGCACGATCGCGGGGTCGGCAATCACATCCCAGGCCTGCAGCGGCGCCGCGCCTTCCACCAGCAGCCTGCGCGGCCGGGCCCCCGTCGCCACCACCACATGGTCCGGCTTGAAGCCGCTGATCATCGCCGCGTCCGCATCCACGCCACAGCGCAGCGTCACGCCCAGCGCCATCGCCTGGTCGTACCGATAGCTCCAGACCGGCCGCACTTCTTCCTTGTCGGGCGCCGCCACGGCCAAGTGAATCTGCCCGCCCGGCCGCGCCGCCTTTTCCCACACTTCCACCACATGCCCGCGCGCAGCAGCCATGCGCGCGGCCTCAAACCCGCCCACGCCGCCGCCCAGCACCAGCACGCGCTGCGGCTTGCTGCTCGTCGCATGCGGCTCGGCCAGCTCGGCTTCCTCGAATTCCGTGCCCAGCATCGGGTTGGTCACGCAGGCAACGTCCTTCTCCAGCGTCAGGCGCTCGAAGCAGACATTGCAGGAAATGCAGGCGCGGATCGGCGTCGTCATCTCGCCAAAGGCCTTCTTCGGCCAATAGGCATCGGCGGTCAGCGCCCGCCCCAGCGAGATATAATCCGCGCTGCCATTCGCCAGCACCGCCTCAGCATCCTCCGGCGCAATGATGCGCCCGGCGATGATGGTGGGTATCCCCACCGCCGCCTTGATCGGCCGTGCATGTTCCTCCAGCGTCCGCCGCGGCATGCTCGGCGGCTGAATGCAGAAGCGCGACAGCGCCGGGCTTTCATTCGTCCCACCGCTCAGGTCCAGCGCCGAAACTCCGGCCGCCTCCAGCATCTGCGCAATGGCAATCATATCCTCAATTGGATAGCCATCGGCGCAATACTCGGTGCAGCTGATCCGCACCCACAGCGGAAAATCGGGCAACGCATCCTTCAACCTATGCACCGTCTCCAGCAGCAACCGCGCCCGGTTCTCAATGCTGCCGCCGTAATTGTCGGTGCGCTGGTTGATCCGCCGGGTGAAGAACTGATGGAACAGATAGCCATTCGCCGCGTGCAACTCGGCGGCATCATACCCCGCCTGCCACAGTCGCCGCGCCGAACTCACAAAGTCCTTCTGAATCTCGACAATCTCGGTCCGGTCCAGCGCCCGCACTTCGTCGCCGGTATTCGGGTTGCGCCAAGGCGAAGGCCCCACCGGCTCCATGTTCAGCACCATCCGGCGCAGCAGCGCGCCCCGATGGTTCAACTGGCCAATCGTCAGGCAGTCATGCCGCTTGATGCTGTCCACCAGCTTGGCCAGGCCGGGGATGAAGCGGTCGTGGTAGATCCACATGCTGTTGTTGTGGGCGCGGCCACCCGCGCTCACCGCCATCGCTTCCGTCACAATGGCGGCCACGCCGCCCTTCGCCCGCAACTCGTAGTAGTGGCGGTCACGCTCGGTGGAGAGCCCATCGCTGGAGCCGAAATTGGTGCCCATCGGCGCCATGATCAGCCGGTTCTTCAGCCGTAGCGGGCCAATGGAACCAGGCTGCTGCAACAAACTCCCCACCATGCTGTGTCAGCCCTTGTCGGCGTCAAGAATCGCCTGGATGCGCGCCGGGTCGGCTTCCATCTTCACGCCCGCGCGCTCCGCCTGCAGCAGCATCGGCACCCGGCTGTCACGATGATCCCAGCCGCGATTCCGCGCCTCGTTCATCTCTTCCAGCGTCAGGTTGCAGAAGCGCATCGGCACGCCCAGCTCGCGGCCCATCTGCACCGCCAGTGTCACGTCCTTATGCGCCAGCTTCAGCGCAAAGGCCGGCGGGTCGTACTTGCCGGGCAGGAACTGGTCGGCAATGCGGTCGAACGTACGCCGACGCCCCAGCGCGCCCTGGCGAATGGCGGCCCACAAATCCACCGGGTCCATGCCCGCCTTCACGCCCATGGTCATCACCTCGGCCATGGCGGTCTGAATGGCGTAACCGGCCATGTTGTGCACCAGCTTGGCCACGGTCGCGCTGCCAATCGGCCCGATATACGCGGCCTGGTCGCCAATCGCGTCCAGCACCTTCTTGTGCTGGTCGAACACGCCCTTGTCGCCGCCCACCCAAATGGCCAGCTTGCCGCTCTGCGCGCCCTTCGGCCCGCCCGAAACCGGCGCGTCAAACCCAAACGCACCCTTTTCCGCCAGCGCGGCATTCACCCGGCGCATCAGCGCCTGGCTGTTGGTGGAAAGATCGAAATACGCCATGCCCTTATGCGCACCGGCCAGAATGCCGTTCTCGCCGAACACCACGCTTTCCACTTCCGGCGGCCCGGGCAGGCTGGTGAACACCACGTCGCACTGCTCGGCAATCGCCTTCGGGCTATCGGCCCATTCCGCGCCATTCTCCAGGTGGCCCTTGGCGGCCTCCTTGCGCATGTCGGTCACCACCAGCTTGTACTGGCTCTTCTGCAGGTTGGCGGCCATGAAGGCACCCATGGTGCCCAGGCCAATGAAACCGATCTTCATCGTCTCAGCCCTTCTTCGCCGCGTCTTGTTCCTCAAACACATCCACCGCCACATGGCTCGCGGTCATCGCCGCCGGCCAGCCGGCATACATCGAAAGATGCGTGATGATCTCGGCAACTTCGGTGCGCGAAAGCCCGTTGGTCAGGCCACGGCCGATATGGCTCTTCAGCTGGTCTTCCCAGCCCAGCGCCACCAGCGCGGCGATGGTGACAATGCTGCGCTCGCGCTTGGAAAGTTCCTTGCGCTCCCACACATCGCCGTAAACATACTCATGCGTCATCTCCACCAGCTTGGGGAAATGCGGGTTGATGCGCTCGCGGCGTGCAGACGGAGGGGCGGCCATGGAATGCTCCTGTGGGGCTGTGGTTTGTCCAGCCAGAACGGGCGCGGCAACGCTGCCACGCCTAAGGGACGTCCTCACTGTTCTTGCCCCCAATCCTAGGCCACTCTGCCGCCGCCGCAAGACGGCACGGGAGGAATGCTGATGCGCAACCGCCAGGTGTTGTACCTGCGCCAGCCGGAAGGCCGCCTGACCGAAGCCTGCTTCGGCCACACCGAATCCCCCGTGCCCACGCCCAATGCAGGCCAGGTGCTGCTGCGCACGCGCTACCTGTCGATAGACCCCTATCTGCGTCGCCAGATGCTCGGCGTGCAGGGCTACCCCACCTTGCTGCGTGAAGGCGGCCTGATGACCGGACGCGGCGTTGCCGAAGTCATCGCCAGTCAGCATCCCGCCTGGCAACCCGGTGACCTCGCCCTGGCCGAACTCGGCTGGCAGGAATACGCCGCCTTCAACGCCGCAACCCTGAAGCGGCTCGATGCCAGCGTGCATCCCGCCTCGCTGCATCTTGGCCTGCTTGGTGCTTCCGGTGAAACCGCCTGGTACGGCCTCACCCAACTCGGCCAACCGCGGCCCGGCCAAACCGTGCTGGTCAGCGCCGCCGGCGGCGCGGTGGGCAGTGTGGTTGGCCAACTCGCCCGGCTGCTCGGCTGCCGCGTGCTGGGCATTGCCGGCGGCGCCGAGAAATGCGCCACCGTGGTACGGGACTTCGGCTTCCACGCCTGCCTCGACCACCGCGCGCCCAACCTCGCCGCCCGCCTGCAAGCCGCAGTGCCTGAGGGCGTGGATGTGTACTTCGAGAATGTCGGCGGCGCGGTTTTGGATGCGGTGCTGCCCGTGCTCAACGCCAATGCGCGCATTCCGCTCTGCGGCCTGGTGGCGCAGTACAACGCCACCACGCCCTACGCCTACGCCAACTTCATGAAGCTGCTGGACCAGTGCGTCACCATCACCGGCTTCCGCATCGGCCAGGTGGCGCCAGCCCTGCGCGCCCAGGCCCGGGCGGAATTGCTCGGCTGGTGGCGCCAGGGCAAGCTGCACGCGGCCGAGACTGTAACCGACGGTCTGCACAGCGCCCCCGCCGCGCTGGTCGGCATTCTGGATGGCGGCAATATCGGCAAGCGCGTGGTGCGTTTGCTCTGGGAGGACGAAGCATGAAGCGCAGAACCCTGTTGGCCACGCCGCTGCTGCTGGCCACCCCGGCCCTGGCGCAGGACCGCCCGATCCGCCTCATCATCCCCTTCGCCCCCGGCGGCGCGGCCGACAATACTGCCCGCACCATCGCCCGCTTCCTACCCGAGCTGCTCGGTGTGCCGGTGGTGGCCGAGAACCGCCCCGGCGGCAACGGCATGATAGGCGTGGACGCGGTGGCCAAGGCGCCGCCCGATGGCAGCAGCATCGTGCTCAGCGCGCTCGGCGCCCTGGTGGTCAACCCGCATGTCATGCGCACGCCATATGACCCATTGGCCGACCTGGCCCCGGTGACGCTGGCGGTGCGCAACCCGCTGGTGCTGGTGGCCAACCCCGCCATGGGCGCCCGCACCATTCCGGAACTGCTCACCTTGGCTAAGGCCCGCCCCGGCGAATTGGCGGTGGGCTCCTCCGGCACCGGCAGCACCAACCACCTCGCCATCGAGCTGCTGAACCTGATGGCCGGCATCCGCCTGACCCATGTGCCCTATCGCGGCGAAGGCCCGGCGATGACCGATCTCGTCGGCGGCCAGATCCAGATGGTGATGACCACCATTGTCGCCGCCCGCGGCCATATTGAAGGCGGCCGCGCCATCATCCTCGGCACCGCCGCCAGCGAGCCAACCGCCATCTTGCCCGGCGTCCCCACCATCGCTGCCGGCGGTGTGCCCGGCTACGCCTCCGACGCCTGGCTGGGCGTACTGGCCCCGGCGCGCACCCCCGCCGCCGTGGTGGCGCGCCTGAACGGCGCCATCACCGAAATTCTGCGCCGCCCAGACGTCGCTACCCAACTCCGCAACCAGGGCAGCGACCCGGCGCCCGGCAGCGCGGCCGAATTCGCCACCTACCTGCGCGCCGAATACGAAAAATATGGCCGCCTGGTCCGCCAGGTGGACCTGAAGATGGAATAGCGGAAATAGCATTTTCCGGCCCATTGGGCCGAGAGCGCGAATGCGCAACGCCACCTATGCAGCGAAGCCAAGCCGGGCGCAGGCCCGGCGCCCGGCGTTGAGGCGCACGAAGCCAAGGACTTCGTGCGCTCAGTCGTTCAACCCTTCAGCGTCGCCACCAACTGGTCCTCGGCCACGGCATCGCCCTCGGCCACGGTGATGCTTGCCACCACGCCATCGCGCGGTGCCATCACCGGAATCTCCATCTTCATCGATTCCAGAATCATCACCGTCTCTTCCTCGGCCACCGCGTCACCCGGCGCCTTCAGAATCTTCCAGACATTGCCGCTGATCTCGGACTTTATCGGCAGGTCAGCCATGCTGCGTTTCCCCTATTTCAACTCGGTTGCCAGCCCGGTGTGCACAGCCCCGGCCCGAAAGGCCTCGCTGCCCAGCACGCGCTGGATGAAGGCGATGTTGGTCTTGATCCCCTGCACCTCAAACCCCGCCAGCGCCTCGCTCAGCTGGGCAATGGCGCCATCCCGCGTCGGCGCATGGGCAATCACCTTGGCCAGCAGCGGGTCGTAATGCGGCGTTACCGCCATGCCTTCGCGGTAGCCGGTTTCCACCCGCAGCGCGGCGCTTTCCGCCGGCGGCCGAAAGCGGTTCAGCGGCCCCGGTGAGGGCAGGAAGCGCACCGGATCCTCGGCATAAACCCGCGCCTCAATGGCGTGGCCCTGCACGCTGATCTCGGCGGGCAGCACCGTGTCCAGCGTCTCGCCCGCCGCCACCCGCACCATCGCCGCCACCAGGTCCACGCCGGTTACCATCTCGGTCACCGCATGCTCCACCTGCAGCCGCGTATTCATCTCCAAAAAGCTGAACTGCCCATCGGCGCCCAGCAGCATCTCCACCGTGCCGATATTGTCGTAGCCCAGCTGCGCCAATATCGCCGCCGCCTCCGCCGCCATGGCCGGCGCCTTGCCCACGCCGGGGGCAGGGGCCTCCTCAATCACCTTCTGGTGCCGGCGCTGCACGCTGCAATCGCGCTCAAACAAATGCCGCACATTGCCGTGCCGGTCGCCCAGCATCTGAAACTCCACATGCCGTGGCCGTTCCATCAACTTTTCCAGATACACCTGCGCGTTGGAAAAACTGCGCGACGCCATCGCCCGGCTGCGTTCCACCGCCGCCAGCAGCGCGGTTTCATCCGCCGCCGCCAGCATGCCAATGCCGCCACCGCCCGCCGCGGGCTTGATCAGCACCGGGTAGCCAATCCGCGCCGCCGCCGCCGCCACCTCGGCCGGCTCGGCGCCCAGCAAGCCGCTGCCGGCGGCCATTGGCATGCCATGCTTCGCCATCAGCGCCCGGGCGGCGGTCTTCTCGCCCATCGCCTCAATCCAGCGTGGCGAGGGCCCGATGAAGACCAGCCCCGCCGCCTCCACCCGCCGGGCAAAGCCGGCATTCTCGGAAAGAAAGCCATAGCCCGGATGCAGCGCATCGGCGCCGCATTGCGCCGCCACCTCCAGCAACCGGTCCTGGTTCAGGTAGCTGTCCCGCGCCGGGGCAGGGCCGATGGCATAGGCCTCGTCAGCCGCCGCCACGTAGTCAGCCGCCGCATCCGCCTCGGAATACACCGCCACGCTGCGCACGCCCAACAGCCGCAGCGCGCGCACCACGCGCGCCGCCACCGCGCCCCGATTGGCGACCAGTACCTTGTTGAACATCAGCCTTCCGCGAGGAACGCAATGGCCGCCGCCACGCCGCCCGGCGTATGCGGCATCTTCGTCACCTG
>CANFIE010000195.1 GCA_947446625.1 Acetobacteraceae bacterium
GGCGGCATTCCGGCGATCCCGAGGGATTGCTCGGCGCTTCGGGCGGCACGGGCTGGCTTTCCCGGAGGGGAAGGCCGTCCCCGTTTGGACGGGGGACCGTGTGGCCGGAAACGCCGGGATGGCCAGGCCGGGGTTATGCCCCGAACCGGCGCTGGGCGCGGTTCCGTTACTGTCAGCCCGCCGCAGGCGCGGCGAAGGGCGCGGCGGCAGAACTGCCGCACGGGCCCGGGCGCTGTATGGCGCTTCAGCCGCCGGAATGCCATGCAATTCTGTAGGCGTACCCAGCCGGCAGCGCCGGGAGCGTGGCGCAAAAGCAAGAAATTTTGGCACAATGTCAAAAAAATAGACTTTGCATCTGAAAGAACATTGTTCCCGGCCTGACCATCCCCTACGATTCGCCGATGAATCGCCGATTCGCTTCCATTCTCTGGTGCTGCCTGGGCTTGGCGTTGCTGCCGGGGCTGGCCCAGGCCGGCGCTTGGCCACAGCCCGAGGATGGCGGCCAGGCCAGCTTTACGCTGAACGGTTATGGCGCCCGGCTGCAGGGCTACAACCGCTTCGGCCAGGCGGTGGGCGTGGGGCGGGAACGCCGGCTGGAAGGCAGCGTCTATTGGGAACATGGCGTGACCAACCGCCTGACCTTTGGCCTGCAACCCCGGCTGCAAGCCAGCTGGATGACCCAGGACGGCCGCGCCAGCAACAACCAGGGCATGGCCGAGGCCAAGGTCTTCGCCCGCTACACCATTCATCGTGGCGACTGGGACGCTGCGGCCATTCAGTTGCAAACCGCGCTGCCCGGGGTGGCGGTGCGGGACCAGCCCCGCTTGGCCGAAGCCAATGCCAGCTATGAAATCCGCGCCTTGTATGGCCGGGGCTTCTCCCTGCCGCGGGAGATGTCGGGCTTTGTGGACCTCCAGGCCGCGTTCAACTATCGCGCCGGCGTGGCGTCGGACGAGATGCTGTACGCCATAACCGCCGGGTGGCGCTTCTACCCCGGCTGGATGGCGCTGGCCCAGGGTTCCACCACCATTGGTCTGCGCAATGCCGGGCCGGGCGGCGCGGACTACGCCGTGCGGCGCGTGTCGGTTTCCATGCTGGTGGACCTGGCGGCGCAATGGCAACTGGAGGTGGGCTACATCAAGGAAGTGGGCGGTCGGCATGTGTCGCTGGGCCAGTCCGTCATCGGCGCGCTGTGGTACCGCTACTGAGGTGACGCCGGCGCCTTGGCGCGGTACTGCCCTGGGGCAAGCAACCCAGGGAGCGGACGCGGATGGCCTTTCACCCCTTTGATCTCACCGGCAAGGTGGCGCTGGTGACCGGCGGCAATGGCGGCATTGGCCTGGGCATGGCCGAAGCCATGGCGCAGGCCGGCGCCGACGTGACCATTTGGGGCACCAACGCCGCGAAGAACGCCGCCGCGCTGGAAAAGCTGAAGACCCATGGCACCCGCGTGCAGGCACTGACCTGCGACGTTGGCGACGAGGCCGCGGTGGAAGCCGCCTTTGCCGAAACCCTGCGGGTGATGGGCCGGGTGGATGGCTGCTTCGCCAATGCCGGTATTTCCAGCGGCAAGGCGACGCCCTTCACCGAGTTCACGGCCGAGGACTGGCACCGCGTGCTGCGGGTGAACCTGGACGGCGCCTTCTACACCTTCCGCGCCGCGGCCCGGCACATGAAGGCCCGCGCCGAGGCTGGCGACAAGGGCGGCGCGCTGGTTGGCACCGCCTCGCTGGCCGCCATTGAGGGCGCGGCCCGCAACGAGCATTACGCCGCCACCAAGGGCGGGCTGGTTTCCATGATCAAGGCGCTGGCGGTGGAGCATGCCCGCTACGGCGTAACCGCCAATGCCATTCTGCCTGGCTGGATTGAAACCGACATGACGGCCAAGAGCGTGGCCAACCCGAAATTCGCCGGCAATGTGCTGCCCCGCGTGCCGATGCGCCGCTGGGGCACGCCGGAGGATTTTGGCGGTATCGCCGTGTACCTGATGAGCAGCGCCAGCCGCTTCCACACCGGCGACAGCTTTTTGATCGACGGCGGCTACGCGCTGTTTTGATCGAGAGGTTAGAGCACTATGCGCCCTGACGGGCGCATTTCGTGCTCTATAACCATTTGATACTAGAGCAAGAAATCCGTTCTGATGATTTCATCAGAACGGATATTGCTCTAGCCGCAGCCCTCGCGTCCCGCCCGCTCTCGCGCCAGCCGCAGCGAGAAGCGGGCGCGGTCCAGCGTGCGGCTGGCCTCCGTGACGCTGGCTGCCGCCATGCCTTGCTCGGCCAGGGCGGCGGCTTCGGTGGCTTGCTCGGCCAGGGCAGGGCAGCCGCAGCCGCGCAGGCTGGTTGCGGCCTGGTGCAAATCGGCGCCCGCGGTGGTGGCCAGCGCCCGCGCCCCGGCCAGGCTTTGCGGCGGTTGGGCCAGGGCTTGGTCCGTGCTGTCCAACACGCCCAGCGCCGCCACCAGGCCGCAGCCGCCGCGCTGTGCCTGGGCCGGCGCGGCCAGCAGCCAGAGGGCAAAAAGCCAGATCATGCCGCCCAGCCACAAGCGGCCAGCGCCGCCTGCATATGCGCCGGCACCGGGGCCTCGGCGGTAATGGGCGGGGTGGTGGGCAGGCTGATGGCGCGGGCCATCAGGTGCATCGGCCCGGCGCCGCCGCCATAGCGTTCGTCGCCCAGAATCGGGTGGCCCAGATGCGCGCAATGCACGCGCAGTTGATGCGTGCGCCCGGTGCGCGGGCGCAACTCCAGCCAGGCCAGGCCATTGCCCTGGCCCAGCAGGCGCCATTGCGTGCTGGCGGGCTGGCCCTTGGGGTCCACCACCATGCGCCAGCCAGCCTGCTTGGTGCTCAGCTTCAGCAACGGCGCCTCGCAGCGGCCCTGCGCCGCCGGCACGCCGCGCACCACGGCCCAATAGGTCTTTCGCGCCCGGCCCTCGGCGAAAATGGCGCCCAGCATGGCCAAAGCCGGCTTGGTGCGGCCCAGCACCAGGCAGCCGGCGGTGTCCTGGTCCAGCCGATGCGCCGGCTGGGGCGGGCGCTTCTTGCCGAATTGCAGCGCGGGCAGCGCATCCTCCAGGCTGGGGCCGCCACGTGGGCCGGCATGCACCGCAAGCCCGGCGGGCTTGTCGATGATCAACACCGCGTCATCCTGGTAAAGCACCGCTGGCATGTCGGCACATTGCCGCCGAGCATGGGGTTTGACCATCCAGCATGCGGCGCATAGCCTTCATGCAGGAAACGAACGGATGCAGCTATGCGCGCTACCCGGCGCCATCATGCTCCGGCAAGAATGGGGAGCAAACACGATGACGATCCATTTCGTCGTCCATGACGAGGGCGACAGTGTGGGCGTGGTGGTGGTGGAAGGCCTGAAGGCCGGCCAGCCGCTGACCGGCTGGATCATGGACCAGGACAAGATGATCGAGTTCAAGGCGGTCAACGACATCCCGATCGGCCACAAGCTGGCGGTCCGCGCCATCGGCAATGGCGACACCATCATCAAGTACGGCATCGACATCGGTCGCGCGGTCGCCAATATCGGCCCCGGCGAGCATGCCCATGTTCACAACGTCAAGACCAAGCGCTGGTAAGGGGCACGCATCATGGGCATGGACCTGAAGAATGCCAGCTTTGAGGGCTGGCGCCGCGAGAATGGCCGCATGGGCGTGCGCAACCACGTCATCATTTTGCCGGTGGATGATCTTTCCAACGCGGCCTGTGAGGCGGTGGCGCACAACATCAAGGGCTGCATGGCGATTCCGCACGCCTATGGCCGGCTGCAATTCGGCTACGACCTGGAACTGCATTTCCGCACGCTGATCGGCACCGGCTGCAACCCCAACGTGGCCGGCGTGGTGGTTATTGGCATTGAGCCGGGCTGGGCCGGGAAAATCGCCGAGGGCATTGCCGCTTCCGGCAAGCCGGTGGAGTTTTTCGGCATCGAGCAGTTCGGCGATATCAACACCATCGCCCGCGCCAGCCATGCCGCCTACCGCATGGTCAAGCACGCCTCCAAGCTGAAGAAGTCGCGCGCTCCGCTGGTGGACCTCTGGGTTTCCACCAAATGCGGTGAGAGTGACACCACCAGCGGCCTGGCAAGCTGCCCGACCAATGGCAATGCCTTCGACAAGCTGTGGGAGAATGGCAACACGCTGGTCTTCGGTGAAACCACCGAACTGACCGGCGGTGAGCATCTGGTGGCGGCGCGCTGCCGCACGCCGGAGATTCGCGCCGGCTTCCAGGCGATGTTCGACCGCTACCAGCGCGTGGTGGAGGCCAACAAGACCAGCGACCTGTCCGACAGCCAGCCGACCAAGGGCAATATCGAGGGTGGCCTGACCACGATTGAGGAAAAGGCGCTCGGCAACATCCAGAAAATCGGCAAGAAGTGCCTGGTGGATGGCGTGCTGGACAAGGCCGAGGCGCCGACGCATTCCGGCCTCTGGTTCATGGACAGTTCCAGCGCGGCGGCCGAGATGGTGACGCTGTGCGCCGCTTCCGGCTATGCGGTGCACTTCTTCCCCACCGGGCAGGGCAATGTCATCGGCAACCCCATCGTGCCGGTCATCAAGATCAGCGCCAACCCGCGTACCGTCCGCACCATGAGCGAGCATATCGACGTGGATGTGACCGGCCTGCTGCAGAAGCGCATGAACATGGATGACGCCGGTGAGGCACTGCTGGACTGCATGCTGCGCACCGCCGATGGCGAAGTGACGGCGGCCGAGTTGCTCGGCCATCGCGAGTTCAGCCTGACGCGAATTTATGAGAGTGCTTGACAATACTTTCTTATGGGGCGCCTTCGGGCGCCCCACTGCGATGCATGACTACAACTTATTGGCAAATTTTTTGATATGAGCTCCAATGTGGCATCGACTGGATCGGTTTCTGGTATAGTTTACCACAATGTCACGTAGCATCCAGGAATCAAATTTCGCCGATCGGTTGCGCCGGGCCCTGGCCCAGGCAACGCTTGGCCGTGCTGCGGTGTGCAAGGAAGTGGGCGTGGACAAGTCCGTGGTCACGCGCTGGCTTTCCGGTGCCGCCCGCCCGGCCGAGCACAATCTGATTGCGTTGACGCAGGCCATTGCCCGCCGGCTGCCCGGCTTCTGCCTGGCGGACTGGACCCGGCCCGAGGCCGAGTTCAACCTGGCGCTGCGGATGACGCTGGCGCCCGTGCCCGGCCCGGCCTCGGCCCCCGGCCTGCTGGCCAATGCGGTGCAATGGGCCGCCGCCCAGGGCATGGACAAGGCCTTGGCCCAGTATGGCGGCCTGTGGCTGATGATGTACGACTCCGTTCGCGTGGCACGGCCCTTCGCGGTGGTCGGGGAGATTCGGCCCGGCGCCGGTGTGCTTGATACCGAGTTCCGCGACGACGCCAATTGGCATGGCCGCGGCCCGGGCTTCGCGCTCAACGGCAAGCTTTGGGTGGTGGCGGAGGAAGTGGCCCGCCAGGACAGCTTCGGCCTGGCGGTGTACTGGGGCAGCAGCACCCGCAAGGCCGAGATCATCGACGGCATGGCGATGGTGCGGGAATTCTCGCCCTCCGCCTCGCCGGGCGTCACGCATATTATCGGCTTCCGCCTGGCGGACCTGCTACCCGACCCGGCGGCCGCGGCCGAGCGTTGGGCCGCCTGCGTTGCCCGGGTGGGTGAACTCAACATGGCGGGCTGGGAAGGCCTGCTGGAGCCGGGATTCTTCGAGATGCTGCCGCGCAGCGTGCAGTCCAGCGCCACCACCATGCGGCTGCCGGTTGAACACACTCTCGCGATCAGTGACTTCGACCTGGCCGCAGCCGAGCCGCCTGATGGTCCTCGGCGGCGCAGCCTGAAGGCAATCAGAGCTTTGTTTTCTGAGGCTTTGACGAATATATAAACGAAATCAAACTGAAATAACGTAACGCTTTGGTGCGGGTCGTGCAACCCGCGCACCTGTGTGCATTGCAGCGCACCTTCCGGCACGCATCCTTGGTAATAGATTGTATCCGAAGCGAGGCGGGCTGGTTCCGCCACCTTCAGACCAAGGATGCAGCAGGCATGGGTCATTTCAACCACCACCACGCGCTGGCGCCCGACGCCCGGTCGGGGGATCGGTTGGTGGAACAGCTCGCGCAACTCGGCATCAAGGCAGAGATGCTCCGCGAGCCGGCGGTAACGCAGGTATTGTCGGGCGATGCAGCACCGGCCCTGCTGCTGCTGGAAGCCGGGACCGACCCGGCTTATGCGCTGGCCATGTTGCAGCGCTTGGCCCTGACCACCCGGGTACCCAGCGTGGTGCTTGGCTTCCGCACCCCGCCCGATACCGTGGCCGACCTGCTGGAAGCCGGCGCCGATGACGTGCTGGACTGCGCCCAGCCGCTGCGGGTGTCACTGGCGCGGGTGCGGGCCGTGCTGCGGCGTAGCGAGCACCGGGGCACCCGCCCGGCGGAACCGGCGGCGGTGCCGGCCTGGCGCCTGGCGCCGGAACGCCGCCAGCTGCTGCGCCCCTGCGGCAATGAAGCCGCGCTGACTACGGCGGAGTTCGACCTGTTCCGCCTGCTCTCCTCAGCCACCGGGCAGATTGTGTGCCGCGATACCGTGGCCCTGCAGGTCCTGCGGCGGCGGATCGACCCGACCGACCGCTCGGTTGATAATCTGGTGATGCGCCTGCGCCGCAAGCTGGGCGAGCCCAATGCGGTGAAGACGGTGCGCGGCCGGGGCTACATGTTCGCCGGGTTCGACCCCGTGCCACTGCGCGTCATCTGAGCCTAGAGCAAAATCCTTTCTGATCGGATCATCAGAACGGATATTGGCTTAGTTTCAAATGGTTATAGAGCACGAAATGCGCCCGTCAGGGCGCATGGTGCTCTAGCTCAGAAGCCCACTTCCTTCACCGCCCGGGCATAGCCCACGCGGCGGGCCGGGGGTACGGCGTGGCGCCCGGCCACGCGCTCCAGCAGGGTGCGGGCGTCTTCCTCCAGCCCGGCCTTCAGCGCGGCATCCAGGTAAAGCTGTTCCAGCACATCCTGCTGTGCGTGGCTGCCGCCCAGCAGATACATGCTCTGCAACACCGGGCGCATGGCGGCCACGGCGCCGGCAAAGTCTCCCTTGCCATGCTTCAGCGTGGCCTCGCACACCGGGCGGGCAATGTCGCGCACCAGGGGCGGGGCTTCGGCCATGGCTGCCAGCATCTGCTCGGCGGCGCCCCAGCGCTTGGTGGCGGCCAGCGCCATCATCCAATGCGGCAGGGTGAAAGGGTTCAGGTGGTCGCCAATGCGGGCCTCGGCCTTCTCGGCCAATTCCACCCAGCGGCCGGCCACATGCACCTCATGCAGCCCCAGGCGGAACAGCATGGAGGCGGCGTTCTGCACATCAATGTACAGGTCCGGCGCCATCTGCGTGATGGGGCTGGCCAGGTTGCGGAAGCGGTTGTCGTA